>JBHLSA010000043.1:0-10310 GCA_048882025.1 Candidatus Thorarchaeota archaeon
CAATGTGAATCGTGTGGAGAAAAACACTTCACCTGCCCTAATTGCCATAATTTACTGACTCGGATTAACATAACAAATGTCCGAGTAATGAAAAGCACATGTCCTCATTGTGGACAGCAGGATGCAAGAATCCAGGCATGGCTTCAGAATCAACATGGCTAAAGATTTAATTCTCTCAGAATCCACACTCTGAAAAAGAAACCTTATTTAGAGATAAGAGAAAGTCGCTTTGTATTATTGGGAAGGAGAATAATAAAATGCCAAAGAAGCAACTTACGGCCACACAGCCGCCTGATGAACCTTTTATACAAATTGTCAGTACAGATGGAAAAGGCAAGCTAGCAAACGAGCCAGTTCTAGTGATAGGATTTCCAGGCCCAGGATTGGTCGGAATGATTTCAGTAGGACGAATGATTGAAAGTCTTGATATGAAACAAATTGCAGCGATTCGTTCACCGCTAATCCCTCCAATTACTCCTTTCTTTGGAGGTGTCTTACGACTTCCAATTCGAATTCATGCAAGCCAAGACGGACAATTACTAGCAGTAATTTCTGAGGTTCCTCTCCCCTTGGAAACCATCTTTTTCGTAGCGAGTAAAGTTCTAGATTGGGCAACGGAAAAAGGGGTGAAAAAAGTAGTCTGTCTTGAAGGGGTGGGTATTCAAAAAAGAACTGAGACCCCCGAGGTATTTGGAGCTGCGGAACCTCATTTATTAACAGAGTTAGAGAAATTTTCAGTTCCACGTATTGAAAAGGGACTCGTAGCAGGGGTTGCAGGGGCAATACTAAATGAGTGTCTAATTCGGAAACTTGATGGTTATTGTCTTTTAGTTACTGCAACTGCTGAAAATCCAGATCCTGAAGCGGCAGCAAGTATGCTCTCAGCAGTGAATCGTTTTCTTAAAGTAGATGTGAGTATCCAGCCTTTAATCAACAATCGTTCTGTGATTAAAGCCCAATTAAATGATTTAGCAAGAGAGACACGAAAAGAGGAACAAGCAGCCAAGGAACATGGTTATCGTCCCATTCCTTTCTATGTCTAACAGAAAATAAGACTACTGATTAGTTATTATCTCAAAAATGAAAAATGTCGTTTAACTTCAAAATACAGAGAAGTTAATCCTCAGGAAAGTGATCTAGCATTAGCTCAAGCATTTCCTGACGTTCATCCTCATCGATTTCACGTTTCTTGCGCTTCTTTGTCTCTTCGTCTTCTTCAACAACGACAATATAGTCACGTTCTGTGTGCCGAATAGGAAACTTAACTTTATATCCTTCTGTTTCCTTGGCAGACGATTTGTAGCCGCAAGAACATTTCAGTACTGTTTTTCCAGCTTTATTTTTATCAGGACGTAGTAGACTCCCACATTTCGGGCAGAACTTCATTGCCGTTACCCCCCGAAACTTTCGTTGCGTGGGTTGCCGCGAATGCTAACCACTTAAACCTTTCGTATTGCACCCTAACCTTTATTTAATGAATTAAGAACTTCGCGGGTAGCTCGAGTTAGCTGTGTGCTAGTGATTTGTAAAGCCTCCTGGGAAATTGCGAGCTGAATAGCACGGCGTAAAATGCGATCTTGTAATGAACGAATTTGATTAACTTGCATACTGTGAATTCCGTTTGTGGATTCGAAAAGTACTTCATTTAAAATACTGGGAAGAAGCTCTCGATGATATTGTGTGGCACCATCTGTCATTCGTTTTTTCCAGCGCTCGACAATTCGTCGAGTGAGCGGCTGATTGATAAAAACCTGCCAACGCTCGTTTAATCGAATTATACCTGTATCATCAAACTGAACTCGAAGGGCTAATCTTTTTGATTTTTTCCTTGATTTTGGTAAACTGATTTTTGTTACTTCGAGAATTGCTCCAAGATCTTCTCTAGGGCTCAGTAACCATGAGCTGGGCTTTATTTCAACATCAGCCATGCCTTGAATTAAGTAAGTAAACTGGCGCTTTCTAAAATCGGTTTTCCGTTCACCCATACTTTCACCATCTAAGAGTATCGCAGTTCGGCCACTCCTTTCATGTCTCTGCTCAACACTTAGGATTCGGAATGTTCCTTTGGGTTCCTCGTCTATTAGCGAGAAAGATAGGGTTTTCGGCATAAATCTGGTAACTCCAGCGAAACACGCAGGAACTATGTCATAAATAGGTTTCTTTTTTTTGTTGAATTGATAGTTGAAGATTTTTAAAAAGTGAGTTCGATTTTCTCTACTAGATCCGGTTGTTCAACGATAATATAAAGCAGGTTTAAGATAGCTTGTTCATCGATTTTTAAAATCGTGAGAAACTTCTCAGGCCAAATACCCAGAACATGTCCCATTTCGTTTTCTTTAAGTTCGCCCAAGAAAGTAACAGTTAAATTACTTTTTGTGATGAAAAGGAGTAAAAACGGGGCAAGGAGCTGCTCACCATTTGGCCCATGAGCTGAATCAATCAGTTTTGTATAAACTTGATATTCAGGACGCTCACTAATTCGATCCTTTAATTTTTGAATCCATTCCGGTTGCAGTTCAAAGTATTGTCCGATTCTCTGGTGGAGATCTGTAAAAGAGTATTGGTCTCCCTTAACCATTTTAACCGTCCATACGGCCATTCATTTCACCAATATCATCTTTACAAGGCAGCTTAAATTGCCATACAGCTTAAAGCCTCCGCACAACCAGAATTCACAACGGCTAAAAACGTGCTTGAATCCCGTTATTCTTAGCAAATTCTCGTAACATTTCTATTTGATCACTAGTAAACGAATCCTTCAAAGTTCTATCAAGAACTGTATCAGTAGGTCGGAACACTTGAAGCATATAATGCTCAGAGCCAATCCAATCAATGATTCGTTGAATTTTATTGAGATCACTAATTAAAGATGGAACAAGTGTTGTACGAAATTCATAGTTAATCTTAGATTTTTTCAGAATAGAAACAGTCTTGTTAATTGAGCTGAGAATTGGTTTAGATATTTGAGTGATTTCACTATACTGTTTTTCATCGGGAACGGTCTTGACATCGAGAGCAACATAATCTAGAAGCTTCGCATCAATTAGTTGCTGAATGACTAATGGCTTAGTTCCATTAGTCATAATTCCGAATAATAGATCATGTGTATGCGTCCATTCAGCAAGAGCCTGTAAAGGTTCTGGTTGTAGTGTAGGTTCGCCACCTGTAGCCAAGACAGCGTCAATGAGATACCTAGAGAGATCTAATTCTTGATAAACACGCTCTAGGTCAACTTGGTATTGGTCATTAAATTCTAGTAATGGTGTATTGAAACAATAGCGGCACCGGAAGTTGCAGCCTACAAAAAATACTAAACTACATACTTTTGAAAGCCAATCTGTTGTACTCATGAGTGGTTTTCCCGCAATCTGGGCTTTCACAAGGATCACCAGAAGAATTCGCCGTAGTTGTAAATAGAATGCCACTGTGATTTTAAATCAGCAGGTTTTACCTACGGGGATGATTCCAACCCAGAAACTATGCAGAGAGTTTCTACAAGTCTCGTCACCACTAAATGGCTTTGAGCAAAATAACAATCCTTATCGGAAAATTCGGGAAATTTTCGATTCTGACGGCGACGATCTAATTTAATTCATGAAAAGGAAATCCTTTTACTTGTGGAAGAAACGTCACAAGAGAACACCTTAATGGTGGAGGTTCTCAGCTCGTGCGTCCGCCCTGCGAGGTTATGGTTGTTAAACTCCTTCCTGCCCTTCGTGCCCTAATTAGCCACTACTTAATCAGAGATTATGGATTAACTCAGGAACAGATTGCTCAAGCTCTAGGAGTTACACAAGCGAGCATTTCTCGAAATCTTTCTCAGCTTAATCGGTTTGAAAAATATTACACGCCCAATGTTCGACGCACTGCTCAAGATTTTGCTAATCGATTATCAGAAGGACAAATGGGAATGGAAGAAGGCATCGCAATACTTTGTAATTTTTGTGCCACACAAAAAATTGGTGGATTGCTTTGTCAACTTCATCGAGCAGAAAATCCTGAATTAAAGGAGTGCTTAGTGTGCGGAGAAGGGAGTTCTTCAAATGCCAGAGTGGCAGTGTTAAATAGCCTCTCACGGAGTGCTGAGAAGTTATCGAATACAAAAGAATTTCTAGCAATTATTCCCCAGGTTCGTTCACAGCTAGTTATGAGCATTCCAAATCCTCAGGGTTTAGACGATGTTGCAGGCTTCCCGGGCAGAATCGTTTCACACCAAATGCGACCACATTTCTTCACTGGCCCAGAGTTTCGGGGTTCTCACCATCTTTCCAAGGTACTACTATTGATTCAACATTATGCCCCTCAACTGCAAGCCGCTATTGTCTTCAAATATCATGAAGAATTAGAAACCGTCTTAGAAAACTTAGATCTCTCATATGCAGAAGCTCGTCGGATTAGCATTAATGGCGTAAGCAACTCAGATGAGGCGTTACTAACAGGCATTAAAAATGTCTTGGAAAAGAATGGCGTGTTTGATGTTCTCATTGACAAAGGTTTGGTTGGTATTGAACCGGTAGCTTACCTATTTGCTCCAACAGCAGAATTAGCAACAGAAAAGACTATTGAAATTGCTATTCATTTACAAACGTGATAGTTATCATCAATTTTCTTTAGGCAAGCACAGCTTGCATAAAGAGTTGTTTAATTTTCTGGGGGGACAAAGGGATAGTGGGAACTTGAGCGTTTCCAGGTCGAGCAGGTATGTGAATGAAGTGAGGACCACTTTGAAGGTTGGAAAGAATTGATTCAAGTTGTTTCGCGGTTGATCCTCGATAGACTTCACGAATCCCCAGGCTTTGAGCTGTTTTGGCTAAATCGACGCAAGTTTGCGTAGATGTAGGTTGATTACCAGTGGAACCATGAACACCGTTATCAATTGCTAATATAGTAAGATTCGTTGGAGCTTTAGATGCAATGGTACTAAGGGATCCAAGATTGGAGAGGAGGCTTCCATCTCCATCTATAACAATTACAGATTTTTTTGAATTGAGAGCTACACCCAACCCGATAGAGGAGGCTAGTCCTAGGCTTCCCAACATATAGAAATTCGAAGGCTGAGGTAAAATATGATACAATTCCCGAGATGGCATTCCAATATTACTGATGACTAATTTATTCTGAAGGTATGGCACAACGATTCTAATGATTTCTTCACGTGTATGCTGAGCAGATTTGAGAGGGGGTAATTCATTGGAAATTTCAATAGGCGTAGAGCGGCTTGGGAGTTTGGGAACTAGTTTAGGGCTTGAAGTTGATGCCCATAGTTGGGGACTGATGAGGACTGCTTGAAGGCTATTATTTTGATAAGCCTGTTGGGCTGCATTTTCAATTTTTGAAAGATCAGCGGGTTTCTTTATAATATGTAAATGGCACCCTATTGCCTTCAAGATGTTTGGTAGACTTTTTCCTAACCGAACTTGTGCAGGAATTGATTCCTTATAAATTCCGCGCCAACTAGCAAGAATTAGTAATGGAAGCTCATAAGTAAGAGTGAGGGAGCAGAGCGCGTTTATCATATTTCCGAACCCTGTGCTTTGGATAAGCATGCAAGAATTAGCACCAGCCAGACTAGCTCCAGCACAAATACCTACACCTTCCTCCTCCTTTGAAACACTTATACTCTGAAGGCGTTTTGACATCAAGTCATATAATTGTTGAATTTTAGCACCAGGATACAATGCGCAGAATGTTATACCATTTCGTTCTAACTGATGAATGATTTGGGATGGCAAAGTCAAGCAAATCCCCTATAAAAGAAAGGTAACAAGGAAGTACTAAAGAATTACACTCCAGCTTCTTGAAGAAGCACCTAAAGAGATAATAATTGTTGAAATGCTCTTAATATGAAGGAATTCGAAACTTGATCAATGTCTAATAACGTGGTGAACGTCTTTCGATGAAAATTTGTATGATTGATGAAATTGCTAATTGTGCTTATCATCTCACAACTGGATTAACTCGACGTGGTCATGAGGTTCACGTTTTACTAGATGTTCAGCGTAATATCGACCGGCTTCTTTTCAAACGTCAGGTGCCGAAAGGGGCTACCTTACAATGGATTCGTCCGCTCCCATTACGACCACGAGCAATAGGACTTTTTTTCCCTTTGCTGTTTGCAATTCTACGAATACGTCCTGATATTATTCATGTCCAGTACCTGTGGTCACATTTTTTCATTGGGTTTATTGCTGCAAAATTACTAAGGGTTCCGATTGTGGGAACAGGACATGGTTGGGAAGTCCTGGATGTTCCAAAAGAACCGATTCGTGGAGCAATTCAACGGTGGTTTCTGAAACGAGCTGACATGATAATTCTCACAGCTGATTATTATCACAAATATATGGAGGGCCTTGTGTCTCGTGAAAGATTAATTTACATTCCACGCATGATTGATACAGATATGTTCCGACCTGGCATTCCTGTTGAAGACTTACTTCAGAAATTCGGTAACCGAATTGTCACTTTTACTGCACGTTTATTTAAAATTAAAACGCCATACAAAACAATCAACGCCTTTAGAAAAGCCTTAGATCAATTCCCTGATGCACAGCTTCTAATTTTAGGAATAGGCCCTGAGGAAGCTAACATGCAGAAAGCTGTTAAAAACCTCAATATGGAAGATAATGTTCATTTTCTTGGAGAGATACCAAATACCGAAATTCCACGGTATCTCAATGCCTCAAAGGTTGAGGCACGAGGATTTAACCCCTTAACTCCAGAACTTGGTATCTCACACCTAGAAGCTTTAGCCTGTGGAACGCCAGTTCTGACTTACAATAATTATCCAAACGTTCGTGGAATGATTATCCTTCTGAATGTGGAAGAAATCACTGAGGCAATGATTAAGTTAATTGGGGATAGTGCGTTTCAACAGAAACTCGGACAAGAAGGGCGAGAATACGTTATGGAGAACTTCAGCATTAGGGCAGGAACTGAAAAAACCATTCAACTTTACAAAAGGCTACTAAATCACCAAAGAAGAAACTGAGGAAGAATAAGCTTGCCAAAAAAATCTCTTAAACTTTGTTTTATCTTTGGAACCCGACCTGAAATCATTAAACTATATTCGGTTATGAAAGCCGCAAGAACTCATAAACAAGTTAGCCCCATACTCATTCACACAGGACAACATTATGATTATGAAATGTCACAGGTCTTTCTTGAGGAATTAAAACTACCAAAATGCGATTATTTTTTGAATGTTAAATCTGATTCACACGGACGTCAAACAGGAGCACTGCTAACTGCAATTGAGGGCGCCTTAGAAACTGAAACCCCAGATGTTGTTGCTGTAGTGGGAGATACCAATACTGTGCTAGCAGGAGCACTTGCAGGAGCTAAACTCCAAATTCCTGTAGCACATGTTGAAGCAGGGTGTAGATCATTCGATTTGGATATGCCGGAGGAAATCAACCGCTTGGCGGCGGATGCCATTTCAAGCATACTATTTGCTCCCTCTTATGTTTCGGCACTAAATCTTTTATTTGAGGGTAAAAACGAGCAGCGAGTGTTCATGGCGGGAAATACTGTCGTTGACATCGTTGAAGAGACTTCGCCTATCCGAAGAATCAAGCCTTTGACAGGCAAACTAAAAGAAATGGGTGAAGTTGTAATCACCTTGCACCGGCAAGAAAATGTTGATGACAAACAGCGATTAAGTCAATTGCTAAAAGCACTAAACAAGATTAAAGCGTCGATGCTTTTCCCAATACATCCTCGAACGAAAAAACGAATAGAAGAATTTAATCTTCAAAAATTAATTGAGAAGAATTCAAGGCTTCATATCATTAAACCTTTGAATTACTTAACATTCATGAAAACACTTGAAAAAGCTAGCGTAGTGATTACAGATAGTGGTGGTGTACAAGAAGAAGCGATAATGCTGGGTACATATTGTGTGACAGCCCGTGACACTACGGAATGGCCTGAAACAATTTGGGCAGGAGGAAATCGTCTTGCAGGTCGAAACGCCAACAATATTGCAGTCTTAACAAATGAACTCTTAGAGCAGATGACGATTACTCCACTAACCCCAAAAAACCCGTTTAGAGGTAATGCTGGTCCAACTATTATCAAACGATTGGTAGAACTTTGGTCAGCGGCGGAGCTCAAACCTAGGAAGCCCGATATGCGCTTCGGAAAATACCCCCTGCCATGGCTATTGAAAGAAGAACAAACTGCAGAGGAATTTTATTTTGCTTTACGCTTTGATCACAAAGGAAAGCCCATCTTGGGTTCTAAAAGCGAAACAGCTCAACGAGTCATAAGACGCCTGCGTATATGGAATCAGATGTTTGAGAATGATGTATAGTATAACTATGAAGCCTGGGAATGCCGTACAAATAATCGGATAATGACTCTAGCAAATGGATCTGCTAGCCGTTTGGGTAAGAATTGAGAGGCTTTTCGAATCTCTACCTCACTAATTAGTCGGAAGAAACGGATTGGTAGAAGATAAATTAACACGCTAACGAGAACGATGAGGTAAAATTCGAAAACAGGAGGAAGATAAAGAAGATGAATTAAGACCGCAGGGGGAATGATGCATAATCCGATTAAGACTAATGGAATCACTTGAAGTATGCCTTTCCTGATTCCAATATAGCGTCTTACGATAAATGTGGAAAGAAGAAGAGCGAAGAAAGTGCGTGAGGCATAGCCTAGAACAACTAGAAGTAGAGCATTGTCAATTAGTCCCCAGAAGACGAAGAGGGGGCCATAAATAAAGAAAAGAACCATCAATAGACCACTTACCATTGATGAAATTATTTGAATGATAAGAACCGTTCTTGTTTTAGCCAGTGCATTGAGCACTAGCGCGAAGGGCTTATTGAATATCATCAATAAAACTTGAGCCAATAAAATTATGAAGTACTGATAAGCCCAGTAATAATTGGGTAAGACCAGTACGAAGAAGGATGGAGCAATTACCATAACGCCAAGGATTAGGGGAAGAAACAAGAAGAGCGAGATTTTCAAAGTCCATCGTACGTCGTTTTCTAAGCTTATTGTGTTACCTTTTCCATATGAATGTGCATAATAAGCATCTAATGCTGTGTAGAACCCAATTGTGAGGGCATTAACAAATGCTACAATGCGAACAGCAAATCCATATAATCCGAGCTCATCTCCAACAGCGTTAAGAAAATACCGAACTAAAAATTCTGAAAATAAAAAGGTAAACAGAAATGAGATAACCATAGGATAGGCATATCTCAGTAGGGGTTTCAAAGAAGGCTGCATACCACGTAGAGTCCAGATTTGTCGTACACTGATTATCAATATAACTGAGGTGAGGAGTCCGACAATTACCCATTTCATCAACAGAGCTTGAATGCCAAGTGCAGTAATACCTTGAATTGAAACACCGTAAACCAATAAGAAAATTACAGCAGCTTGACCAATTGTATTTGCGAAAAATTGGGCAATTCCTATTTTATTAAATTCCTGCATACCTTTTAGGGCGCTGACCGTGAAATTAGCTAGGTTTAGACTCATTATGCCCAAGGTGAAAATTACCAAATCCAAGAGCGAATATTGACCACCGATGTTAATCAATGGGTGATTAAGGATGAAAGGTGTTATTACTAACGTAACTACTCCGCTGAGTGGAACTAAAAGTAAGGTTAGAAGGGTATTGGTTTTGAGCAGGGTTTGTGTATCTTCTTTATTGTTAGCCCCTTTTGAAACAGCTAAGTAACGAGAGATTGCACCAGGAATACGAAAGGGGATTAGAGTTATCAAAAATGAATTCATTAATGTAAACCAAGAAAAAATAGCGTAATCGGAGGCAGGAATAAGATCATCGATAAGGATGCTGATTATAAGTCCGAGAAAGAAAGCGGCAACTGGACTTAATGTGAGAAAGATACTACCACGAAGCATTCGTTTCTTATCCATTGACAATGAGTAATTAGGCGATGATTGGTTCATTGGATTTCACGTATTCCTCTAGTTTAATTTAAAAATCAATAATCTTACATCGTAAAATAAGGTTGATTTCTAATATCTTTCCTTTATCGCATCTTCTATTGCTAGTCCTTTTAATGCTACAAGCGCGAAATTGATAATAATATTAGCGATGAAGTATTCAATTGAAATGATTTAGAAATACCCAAAGTGCCAAAAAAAGGACGAATTTATCATGCGCATAGTCATTGTTACGCCTGCTCGTAATGAAGAAAATTTCATCGAGGATACAATTCTTTCGGTTAAAAACCAAACCATCCAACCAGCTGCTTATGTAATCGTTGATGATGGATCCACCGACGCAACAGCGGACATCGTCCGAAAGCACAAATGGGTCACAC
>JBHLSA010000044.1:0-10304 GCA_048882025.1 Candidatus Thorarchaeota archaeon
TTTGTAACTGGATCGCTTAAATGTGAACGCGCACAGCGTCCCATCTCAAAATCGGTCTCTAAATGACTATCATTTACAAAGATTACAGGCATTTTTTGTTTATGAAAGCCATCAATTAGGGTTCGAATGTGAGGGATAATCCGCTGTGCGCGTTCACATTTAAGCGATCCAGTTACAAAATCATTTAACATATCAACGATGATTAATGCCTTCATTATAATCATTTGTCGTTAGAATCAACTCGGTTAAAAGACTATTGAACTGCCGAATGACAATAAGGCGTGAATAATCTTAACCATGTTAAGAAATTCAGTACAAATATAAAGAAGGAAAATCAACGCAAGCAGCATTAATACAATTACCGAAGTGATGACAAATGGAAATAAGTAAAGAGCTTCAAGATGCAATTAATGACCAACTTAACTTCGAACTCTACTCTGGTTACATCTACCTTTCCATGGCAACCTATTTTGAGTCAATTAATCTAGATGGCATGGCCCACTGGATGAAAATCCAAGCCGCAGAAGAGTATTCACACGCCATGCGCTTCTGGGAGCACATCTCAGATCGTGGAGGACGTGTAATTTTAACTGAAATTAATGGTCCAGCCACTAAATGGGACTCACCTTTAGCGGCCTGGGAGAATGCATATGAACATGAAAAAATTGTCAGCGAACGTATCTTTAAGATTGGTAAATTAGCTGAGAAACTAGGTGACAAAGCAGCCATTCCAATGCTAAACTGGTTCTATAAAGAACAGATTGAAGAAGAAGAACAGACTTCACGAATTGCTAATTTAGTTCGTATGGTTGGAGATGCAAAAGGCGCATTATTCATGCTTGACAGTCGGTTAGGTCAACGTGAGAAATAGCCCCTTACACGAATAGCAATAAATTTCTGTTTATCATAAACGCAGTAAGTGGCAGAAAACCACTTTACTGCGATTTTTTTCTATCGATTGAAAGCAACTTGATTAGCAAATAATTAAGAACAATGTCACAGAATGGTTACTTGTTTTCACAATTGGATGGAGGGAATCTGATGGCATTTGTTAAAGGCATTGGTGAGAAGTATAGATGCGAAATCTGTGGGAATGAAATCGAGATCACGGCAGCAGGTGGCGGTGTTCTTCGCTGTTGTGATCAACCTATGGTATTAATTGGAAAATCGTGAACATAAACTGGATGTTGTTTCAGACTCAGCTCCTAAAAAATTGCTAGTTCTCAAAAGAGGTGGGTTTTAGGGGGGAACTAGAAGAAGTGAACTCTTAGAATCCTAAAACTACAAGCCATACACCAATGATAGTGAGGAGCGTTCCTAGCAGTATCACGGGCGTGACTTTTTCTTTCAAGTAGAATATTGCAAAAGGAAGTGCAAAGAGAGGAGCTGTAGAGGAAATTACGGAGGTTACCGCAGCTCCAGTGAAATAAACTGCGTTAACGTAAAGAATTGAACCAATGCCCATCCCAAAAAAACCAGCAATGATGGTAAGCTTAGTTGCCCTTCTTGTTGGCAGCGACATTCCACGTTGACGAGCAATAAGAAATACTGGGAGCAAGAACACTGCACCCGCAAGAATACGAATCAAGTTCGCATCAATAGGGTCAGCTCCAATAAGACCAACCTGCAGAATAACTGTTGCACCAGCCCAAGCCAACGCGGCAAGAAAGGCAAGAACAACTCCAACTCGATCCCAGTTCCTCTTGGATGAAGGATTTCTTTTGGATTGTTCATCTTTTTGCGGCATGGCTTGTTCTCGAGTAATTAGACTCAACCCTAAAATCGCAAGGATAGCTCCAATTAATCTAGTGATTAGAATCGGTTCAAGGAGAAACACTACTGAGAAGAAGTAAGTGATTAACGGAAAAGTCATAGCAATGGGGAAAGCCCGAGATACTCCAATCCGAGCCTGACTAGTTAAGTATACGAGATCTCCAATTCCCGCACCCAAAATAATGGAGCTAATCAAAAAAGGAATTGAAATTGGTGGAACGTTGAACCCGGTAGGAAATAGGGTAACTAAAACGACAATAAAGATGACGGGGATTGTGATCCACATCTTGAACGCATTTATGGCAATTGGATGAATTTCTGCACTTTGGGATTTGTAAACCACATTAGACAGTCCAAAGAGAGCAGCCCCAGCTAGCCCCATAGCCACGCCTAAGATAAAGAGTTCAGAAGTTATTAGCATTGAAAACAACAAGAATTCTGCATTTGTCTAGTAAATAGCTTCGTTGCAAGGTTTTAGGCTAAAAAATGTGTTCATATTATAAAGAGGTAACTTTTTTGAAGAGAAGTGTATAATGGGGGGTACGCTTCGATTTATTGGAGGATACCTTAGATGTACCCAATTGACATTCTACTGGAGGAACACAAACTCATCGATCGTGTATTTACAATCATTGAAAAGGTTCAAAACAAATTGAAAGAGGAGAAAGAAGTATCTGCTACCGTGTTTTGGAATCTTGTCGAGTTCATTCGAGGTTATGCTGATGTGATTCACCATAGCAAAGAAGAAGACATCTTATTTGACCAAATGCGAGAACACGATGAAGACCTCTCCGATGATGTTCAAGATATCATCGCAGTGCTCATTGAGGAACATATAGAAGCCCTAGATATCGCTAACGAACTCCATAAAGGCATCCGCAGCTATAGACGAGGAACACCGGAAGCCCGACTCCAGATCTTAGAATCCATTAATAAATATCTCAATATAATGAAAACCCACTTTGAGAGGGAAGAAGAAGAAGTCTTCCCTGCCATGGTGGGGGTCCTCAGTAAAAAAGAGAAAGATAAGATGAAATCAGATTTTGAACGCTTTGATTCAATCCTTGGTGGAAAAGAAGTCCACAAACGGTACCATAACTTGGTTGATAAACTCGAAAAAGCGTTCTAAAATTTTCCAACACACCAACCGGAAATCTTTACTGATATAAGTAACCAGATGTGTTGAAGGCTTAATATCCCCTACATCTATGAGAGTTGCAGTTAGGAGCTGAGTTTATGGCAGGATCCTTAAAAGAAGAAGTATATAAAGCAATTTTCGAAGCAATGCCCGCAGAAGTATCCTTCGTCGATGTTGATGATCGAGTTGTTTTTTTTAATAAAGGAATGAACCGCATTTTTCCCCGCCCAGACGCTATCATTGGACGACGCGTTCAACAATGTCATCCACACAAGAGCCTCAATGTGGTTGAGCGGATTTTACAGGATTTCAAAGCTGGAAAACGTGAAAATGCTGAATTTTGGATTGACCATAAGAATCGAAAAATTCTGATACGTTACTTTCCAGTACGTGACAACAACGAACAGTATTTAGGAACCCTCGAATTCACCATTGACATAACTGATATTCAAAAGATTGAGGGCGAAAAAAGACTGTTAGATTAAGAAAACACCATTCAATGCCAGACTTCCATAACTTCTAGTGAAATCCCTTCGAATACGCAAATCTTTTTCGATTCAAAGTCGGTAAGTGTGCAATATCAATTCTAATGGTGATAAGCTATGCCAGCCGATAATGAGAAAAAAACTTTTGACTGGGATCGAGTCTTTGGTGCAATCGCTTCTGGAACCTTCGGTGCACAATTAGTCGCTCTATTAGTCTTGCTTGCAGCAGCCATTGTATTTTTACTAATGTTAACAGGGATATGGGGTATTGGAATTGCAAATTTTGACATTTTCATTTTCTTTATTCTCTTGGGCTTCGGATGTTCTTTTCTCGTCTTTATTTGGGCATTGGGATTTTTCCTACGTTTCCATCGCCGAGTCCGACGGTTTCTTGTCGGTGGTGGTGTTGGAGATGTCGAAGCGGATGATCCGTCAACAAAAACCATTTTAGCACTATTTGCAATTTCAGTGCTATTTGTGTTGGTAGCAGGTATCTATGGCTTTTACCTCCTCTGGAAGTACTTTTTAGTTGATTTAGGTGCCACTTTCTTGGCATACTTCGGATTGACTGGTGTGTTCTTCTACGAGTTCGGACTCTTCATTGTCTTTTTAGCAGTTGGTGTGATTTTTATTGCCCTGCTAATGCAACTTCTAACAGCAGCTATAAACCGATATGCAGGTCGTTTGGTCGAAGGAGTCAGTGAAACCAACGAAAGTAAGTAACACAATGAAAAGGGACATGCTAATAGACTAAGTTCGACCAAGAATTAGGTATGACTGATACCCTGTATACACAATGGGAAGCTAATGCTAAAGCGTATGCGCAATTGATCAATGATAAAGGCACCCCTCATCATCGCGAGATACTAAACCCCTGTATCGAGCAACTATTGGGCGAAGTTCAAGGAAAACACCTTCTCGATGCAGGATGTGGAGAAGGGTACTTGTCCCGCGTTTTTGCTAAGAAAGGAGCTAAAGTCGTCGGAGTAGACTTTTCACCCAATCTAATTGCGATAAGTAGGAAGAAATCTGAAGGATTTGACATTGATTTTCAAGTCGGAAATATCTGTAATTTGGATTCATTAGTAGATAATCAGTTCGACTGTATTTTGTGTAATCTTGTTCTCCTGAATGTTGAATGTTTAGATACAGCATTGCAGGAGTTTCACCGGGTTTTAAAACCAGAAGGATTTCTTGTATTTTCAGTTGTACACCCAGCATTTAATGTCTACGGACCAGGGCGCTGGGAAATGGGTAAGAAAGATTCTTTAACAAACCGGCGATTAGGACTGTTTTTTGTTAATGATAATTATTTTGTAGAAATGGAATTTCAGGCAAGGTGGAAGAGTCGTTCGGGCCAAGGATTTCCACAGAAATTTAGTTTCTTTCATCGAACCATAAGCACCTACATGACTTCGATGATGCAGGCTGGATTTCATGTCGTTGCCTTTGAAGAACCACGACCTATAACCGATAATCCATTCTTTGAGCGAGAATTCCGAATTCCCTTTTTCTTAGTCATTAAAGCAGAAAAACCCAAGAGACTAGCTCACGTTTGAAATTATAGGTTACTTAGTGTTGAGAAGTATTTACAGAATGAAACCACCGAGGTAATAGCAAGGAAACTTCGGTAAAAGCTTCTGGGCGTTTCAAAAGCCGAGAAATAAAGCGAGTAAAGAGTCGAGAATCCTCAGCACAAGCGGCAGCAAAACCAACAGGAGAAAATCCAGATACGATAAACCTTTGAGACAAATTAAGCTCTGAGCTCGTAAAATCGGGGGGATTCTCAATGAATTCCTCTAAATGAAGTGCTGCTTCTTCAGCAATGAAAAGAGCACCAGCAGAAAGACCCCGAAGCCGGCTCTTAGTGAGAAGAACAAAGAGTGGGATTCCAGGAGGGAGTTTATCTTTGCTTGGTGTTCGAACTTCTTCAATCACGGTTTTGATGAGCCAGTCCTCATTATCCTGTAAGAGGTCCATTATTTGTGATATGAAGGATGGTCCTACCACTAAATTTGTGGGGCTCAAAATGGTCTCAGCGCTTGGAAAATCTAACGCAACTCGGACTTCCTTGCCTTCAGCTTCGCCATGAATAATGACAAGCCAAGTATCCGCAGTTTCCAATGACAGACACCATCCCAAAAAGCATCTTTGATATGTTGGTGGACCGGAGAGGAAAAAACTGTTTGGACAGATTAGGAAAAGTTCATTATCCGATGATGAATTGAAAGCCCTGTATCATCATGAAAAATACCCTGAAAGAGTTCACCCCTCCTTTCTGATGCTTCTACTTAGTTTTATAACCGCCATTCCAAGTAAAAACGGATCGGGTTCTATTAGTTATTAAACAGATAGATAATTATAAGCCTCAAATTAGCAGAAATACCACTTCAATAGGGGCTAGACATTTAATGCCACACAAGATCGATCTTGTCTTACATAATGCGAATATAATTACAATGGACTCTGAGCTACCACGAGCCGAATCTATGGTGATAAGTAATGAACGTATTATTGCTATTGGAACAACAGGCGAACTTCAACCATTTTTCAAGCAGGCTATGGAAGTAATTGATGGTCAGGGTCGAACAGTACTTCCAGGATTTATAGACACCCACACACATCTCGCGGGCCTCGGACGTCGATTGCTTCACATCGACTTCGGAAAAACACGCTCATCGGATGAGGCCTTACAATTGATAAAAGAAAAGGTTGTAGAGAGCCCTCCTAGAAAACTAGTTTTGGGATACAATTGGGATGAAACTAATTGGGAAACTCCTATCTACTTAACAAAGCAGGACTTAGATCCAATTTCACCGGATAATCCAGTTGTCATGATTAGGGTGTGCGGACATTTAGCAAGTCTGAATTCAATTGCACTGGCTAGGCTAGAGATCGATGCAGATCACCCTGGAGTGGACCGGGATTCAAAAACCGGCAGACTAACCGGTGTACTTCGAGACTACCCCCTTGATATACGAAAACTAGAATCACAAGAAGAAGACTTACAGCAAACGCTTATTTCAGCTTGCCAGTATGCTAACAGTGTGGGTATCACCTCTGTACATGAAAACTTGTCTTACCAGCAATTACCCTATATTGCGCAATATATCAAGCTACACCAAAAGAAATTGTTAACAGTACGTGTATACACGAATTTGGAAACGGAATTTTTGGAACAACTTGCAGGTTTAGAGTTACCATCAGGACTTGGCGACGAGTATTTTCGTTTAGGTGGGGTGAAAGTGTTTGCAGATGGATCACTGGGAGCTCAGACTGCAGCCTTATCACAACCCTATAACGATGACCCCGAAACCGATGGGCGTTTACTCTTCACGGAGGCAGATTACGAATTTCTCATCAGAAAAGCCAATGAGCTGGGATTACAGGTGAATACCCATGCAATTGGTGATCGGGGAATTGATTTTGTGTTACAGGTTCAAGAGAAACATAACAATGCCAAGTTTATCAAACAGCTTAGACATACCATTATCCATGCTGAATTCCTTACAGCCACCTTGATTGCACGAGTCAAAAAATTGAATATACTTCTGTTACAACAACCAAATTTTGCCCATCGTTGGGGTCTTCCAGATAGCATGTATGACTGGCGATTAGGACCGAATAGGGCAAGACAATTGAATAATTTCCGTCGAGTCCTTGATGCGGGAATTAAAGTAGCGTTTGGATCAGATTGCATGCCCATGGACCCTTTATATGGAATTTATTCTGCAGTTACACACCCAAATTCAGCAATTCGTATTAGTGTTGAAGAAGCCATCCGACTTTACACCGCTGATGCAGCCTTTGCAAGTTTTGAAGAGCAAGTAAAGGGCAGTCTTTCTTTAGGCAAACTAGCAGATTTTATTGTATTATCGGCGAACCCATTCGAAATACCGCCTGAAGAATTACGAAACCTACGAATTCTCGAAACCTACTTAGGCGGAAACCGAGTCTATTCACGTCTCTAAGGGTCTTTTTCGCATTAGAAAAGCTGTTGTTTCCTGAAGATTTGGAAAAGTAGGTTGGTCAGAATGACGAGATATTCGAAGAGCTGCCACAGCATTAGCAAAGACCGCAGCTCTACCCATCGTGGCACCTGATAGCATGCTAACAGCAAATCCAGCATTGAACGCATCCCCAGCTGCTGTGGTATCAACTACCTCAACATCAAAGGCAGGTATATGATGTTGATCATGTTTTGTGATCAGTAAACACCCCTTGGCCCCAAGTTTTACTACCAATGCAGGAACTCCCGCCTTAAGTAATTGCTCTGCACCCTTTCGGGGATTCACTTCACCAGTTAATACTTTGACTTCATCGGCATTGGGGAAGAAGACATCAACATGTTGTAGCGTCTCTTTTACTAATGAGATAGTTTCCTCTGACCAACCACGTGGATCCCACCCAGGATCTAATGATGTTGTTGCCCCACGAGAACGAGCTAATTGCAGTAACGAGATTGCAGGCTGACCACGTAGCGAATTCAAGATGTGATAACCTGAAAGATGAACCCAACGGGGTGATGAACCCGTTTGTAAACAATTTTCAATATCTTTTATCTGTAATTGGGCATTAGTGCCTTGATAGGTTACAGAAGTGCGTTTGCCATCATTCTGCACGAGAACAACAGTGACACCAGTTTGTGATCTTTCTAAAAGTCGAAGACACCGGGTATCTACAGCTGAATCCCGAAATGCCTTAAGAACCACTTCACCAAATTGATCGACAGCGATGGTGCCAGCGAAGGCGGATTTTACCTTGAGGGTTGATGCACAAATCGCAAAATTGGCAGCTGAGCCCGCTGGGCGAAGGACCATATTTGGTACAACTACTTTATGATTAGCCGGGGGGATTTTTTCAATATTTGAAAAAACGAGCTCTACATTTGCATCTCCGATAGCAAGAACTTGTACTACTTCAGGTACGTTTACTCCGGTTTGTGGTTCCATTGATTTTCATCTGTAGGTAGTTTGTGCTAGCGAAATAACAACGTAACTAGATAAGCATATCCGCTTGTCTACTCCGGCTAAAAGAAGAGAGGGCGAACGCTTTTGGCTTGTTGCCTTAGGCGTTCTTACATGCCGGAATGGCTTTATGGATCGAATTTTTATCGCTTCGATTGTTTTGTCGGTAGAGGTTGGTGCTCTTGGGCTATCCTGCTCCGCGAACCAACGTTATCTCCATAGCTGATACGTTAGCAACATTGCCTTCTGCAGTTTTTACCTGCTCAGTGGATATATCGATGTTGCGAACAACGAGATCAGGCATGAACCGGTTTCGAAGAACTTCAGCGACATCTACAGCTCGGCTTATAGCTCGCCCACGAGCCTTGATGACAAGTTCCTCGGGATTACGGTTGAGCTGAGTGACACAAGCAGTGATGTAGCTCATGAGGGGTTTACTCCCCACAAATACTACGCTTTCATCGCGTCGTGATTTTGGAGTTTCGGTTTTAGGCTCAGCTTTAGGCTCAGCTTTAGGCTCAGCTTTAGGTTCAGCTTTCTTTGTTGGCTTTTTTACCTTAGGTTTTTCATCCTTAGGTTCTTCAGCCTTCGCTTCTTCAGCTTTTGGAGTTTCAGCAGATTCTGATTCTTTAGACATTTTGGGAGTTACCTCCATCTCTAGTTTGGTCGTATTCTTGTTTCACCAGTTGTCTAATGACAATTGCAGAAAGAATTAGGATATTCCTTTCCGCAAGTTGGTGAGTGGATTCGATACACGGAATCGGACTTTAAAGTGTTTGGTTTCTACTCAAAAATAATTTACCTAGACATCAAGTACATTATATTAAGTATTATGCTGAAACTTTCGTTGATAAATGAATAATATCAGCAAAATAAAAACTATAATTGGCATAACAATTACTAATAGTATAAAAAAAATCATCGGCAGTAAGGATTCGGATTTGAAATTCGTGGGCAGTATTAATTGTTGTTGAATGAAATCTTCGATAACGCGCCCAACGACTTCTAGAGAGCTTGGTGAACATTTATCTAGCGTGTCTGCTTGAGTATGCCAGTAGGGGTAATCGAAGTCAATAATGTCGATAGCAGGAATTCCAACACTAAGGAAAGGACGATGATCATCAATCAAAGATACACCAGGTTCGTTTAGAAACATAGTCTCGTAACCTAGATTGGAAGCAATTCCCCAAATCACATCAACTAATCGCTCTGTGGAACTTTGTTCCCGCTTTAGTTGCAAGTCTGCATCACCAACCATATCCAAGAGGACAGCGGCGTGTATGGCGTTTTTCTGATTATCAGTGAGGCTATTCACGTAATAGGTTGAACCCACAATCCATTCCCAGCCATTATAATTTCCTGAATCTTCTGCATCTACAAATAATAACATGACATGATCTTTTGCACTAGGGGGAAGAACTGCAGCAAGCTCAAGTAATGCTGCCACACCACTTCCTCCATCATTTGCACCTAAGATAGGTTGGGTACGATTAGCAGGATCAGGATCCATGTCCGCGATTGGGCGTGTGTCATAATGAGCCAATAACACGTAGTTGGGTACATCTATCGCTCCAGCCATAATATTACGCAAGAATGTTGATTGATAAGTCCAAGTTTGGGTTTGTACTGCCCAGTTTGCGTTTTCGAGTACGGAGATAATATAGTCACCGCAGCTGGTGAGATTGTCAGATCCCGGGGGACGAGGACCAAAACCACATTGAGTCTCCAAATAAGTGTACGCCCGGGTCCCATTGAATTCCACAGACAATTGTAGAGGATCAGACACTGGTTGGTATGGCAATAAGAATGAAGTGTTCAAAGGCAAACAGGAAGGAGCGAACAGCAGAAGTAACACGCTGAGAATTAACACTATTGAAGCCGAATGAAAACGTGCTGGAATCATATTTACACCTTTCTGGAGTATTCACCGCTTCAATGAAG
>JBHLSA010000045.1:0-10298 GCA_048882025.1 Candidatus Thorarchaeota archaeon
CTTTCATAGCTTGTTTGGATGCCAGCCACGTCAGAACCCATGCCAGGTTCGCTGGTAGCGAAGGAAACAAACCTTAACTCCTTGGCTAAAGGTGCAAGCCATTTCTGTTTTTGATCTTCAGAGCCGCCCAGGATGATAGGTGTCGTACCAAGATCATTCACATAAATCGAGGTGGTCATGCCAGCACACATAGCCGCCATTTCCTCTACGACGAGAACCGATTCAAGCTGCCCATAACCATGCCCCCCATAGGCTTTAGGCACGCCAAGGTTCATGAGACCTGCCTTGTGAGCTTTGTTGATTACGTCACGAGGAAATTCACCCGTTTGATCATAATGCTGGGCGACTGGATGCACTTCCCTGAGGGCGAATTCACGTGCTTTAGCTTGAAGCGCTATCTGGTCATCTGTAAGTTGAAAATCAATCATGGTTACCCAAACCTCACAAGCTCGAAGGATGTTGTACTATTTGAGTTACACTGTCTTACGATTCAACACTATAAGGAATGAAATCTAGCAGTGGGAACGGCCTAATATCAAAAAATGGATAGAAATACGAAGCGTTTTCACTTAAGAATTCTGGTCTGATTTTTGGCGAACCACCCTTACAATAACTCTGACGGTTATCATAGATGTGTTCATTCAGTGACCAGTCTTTTGGGCAGTTTTTCGCAGTTTCTCTTTGTGTACTGACCACACCCAGATATTCTTGGTGATGAAATATGCGATATTATGCAATCTTCAAAACGCATTTGTACTACCTTAGGCGAACCATGCGGAACCAACAACGCCACAGTCGATAAATAATGATCAGAGGAATGACAATTGACGGATTCAGAACATCTGGGTGACGAAGCAGGATCTGAGGGCTTCACGCCAAAACCAATCGCGGACGAAGACTGTACAATACCCGAAGATACCAAAGTCACGGCGTCTGTTAAGAGTTTGACAATTCGTGGGATTACACTTGCAATCATCCTAAATATTGTCTATACGATTATTAATGCCTACTTGGGGATTAACTTTGGATTTGGTCTAGGGTTTGGCATTATAACCGTATTGACCGCTTATACCTTATTCCACGTAGCCCGTAATGGATCGAGCCGGCAAGAAATCGCTACAACGATGATAGCGTCCACCGGTTTTGTGATCTATTGGACCTTAACTGTAGCTATGTATGTCCAAGCCTATACTCTATACACTCTCCCCTGGTGGCTTGCTCCACCCAAAGAGGTTTTGCTCAATGGAAGTCCCCTAGATTTCAGTTGGATTGCCCCAATTACGTTTCATCTCGGTTTTGTGTTAATCTCCACAGCCTTAGGCTTTATCGCCGCATTAGCAGTTGTGGATTATGTACAAACCAGGAAAAAAACCAAGTTTCCATTCTATTTAGCAAGTGGAGTTACGATTAATACGTGCATGGAAACAGGTCAACAGAGTCGATTTATGTTCCGTTGGCTAGGTGTTGGCATTCTTGTAACTGTAATTCAATACTTCATCAATGCAATCGTAGCCCCTTTTGGGCTCTCGGCGATAAGCTGGGATTTTACTCCCTATTTGCCAGCAGGATTTGCACTTGGGTTTATGCTCAACATTAGCTTGCTTGCCATCTCATTCATCATTGATCCCAAAGTTTCCATCACAATGCTTGTGGCAGGAGTCATAACTTATTGCACCATCTCACCAATTCTTGTTACTTTAGGGATTGTGACACCAGGTGCTACAGGGATGGACATGTACTTCAATCTCCTCTTTGGCTATATGATAGGTCCTGCGCTAGGTATTATGCTTCTTAGTGGTCTTATGGTCTATGTCATTGTCAAACTTCGGGCCCGATGGCAACCACCGAAATCTCCTGAAGAACTGAAAGGAGAGGAGATAGAAGGTGGTACGGTTGGATTTGTTGAATATATGAAAACATACTTGTACAGTTTGGTGTACAACCGCCGTCTTGGGCTAGCCTACTTGATTATCACTTTCATTTTCATCTTCGTCATAGTAATGCTCAATGTTTTCTCGCCATTTCCAATCTGGATTAGTGTAGTCATCTCAGTAATACTTCTACTCCCCATTGCACTCATTGATACCTTCGTCATGGTGAAATTTGTAGGTGAAGCTGGACTTGGTATGGGCGTCCAACGTCTAGCTTTTTACGAAATTCCGCTCGCAATGGGAGGACTTGAGGGATATACACCGTTCATGGCTTACCCTGCCATTAACCCTTTTACTACAACTGATACA
The DNA here is from genome assembly GCA_048882025.1 of Candidatus Thorarchaeota archaeon. Taxonomy (GTDB): domain Archaea; phylum Asgardarchaeota; class Hermodarchaeia; order Hermodarchaeales; family Hermodarchaeaceae; genus Hermodarchaeum. The sequence goes on from JBHLSA010000045.1 coordinate 2,241, forward strand.
CTTGGAAATATGAAAATTGGCACAATGACAGACACTCCTCGACGATCAATTCTCATCGCACAATTGGTGAAAATCTTTCCAGGAGCTATTGCTAGCGTACTCTTCGTGCTTGCAGCTTGGTATCTGATTGGCTTCCCAACGGAAACCTTCCCTGCTGTTGGAGTTTTACAGGGCTTTGCTATAGTATCGATTTTTGCTACCCAAGCAGCAGGTGCAGGATTCGACTTCATCGCCTTTTTTGTGGCAGGTGGAATAGTTGGCACACTAGCAGCGTTCTTTCCAATCTCAAGTCTTGGTGTGGCACTTGCGATGTTTCTGCCGCCCTCCTATTTCATCCCCTTCTCTATCGGAGGATTCCTTCGTTTATATACCGTTAAAAAGTATGGGACGAAGTGGTTTGCGAGGCGAGGACAAGTGATCGCGGTGGGTTTCATTGCGGGAGCAGCGATTAGTCAAGTAATCGTATCCTTCTTGGCACCAGTTCAACAAATCTGGATTCTTCCTATCTGTATTATAATCATCTTGGGGGCATTATGGCGATACCGCCGTGATCCGGATTTAGCTCCAAGGATACCCAGAAATTCTGAAGAATAGAAAACAACCATTTAATCCAAAACTAAATGAGTAGTGGCATGAGCTGTAATCCGGTGACAATAATGTTATCTAGAAAGGAAACTATTGCTAAGGCAACAGAATGGGCAGAAGCTGGATTTTTGTGTTCGGAAGCTGTCTTACTTGCGCTTAGTCAGACTCTAGCAATAAAAAGTCCGATTATCCCTAAGATCGCAACGGGATTTGGAGCAGGGTGTGGTCGGCATGGTGAAGTGTGTGGTGCATTGTCTGGAGCTATCATGGGTTTGGGACTTCGATTTGGACGAACACACCCCTCAGAAACGCCACAGAAATCTGCCCCCTATGAATTTAGCTCGATGATGATGAAACTATTCATTACCCGGTTTGGCTATATCCGATGTTGTGATTTACTGGGCATTGATATTTCTTGCGAGGAGGGTAGGCAAGCCTATAATGATCAGAAACTTTGGACAACGAAGTGTCGTGATTTTATTCGTGAAGCAACTGGACTTGCTTACGACCTTCTCGAAGCCAGAGCTAGCGACTTAACTCGCCAATGAATCGATGGTGTCCTTTTTACAACACTTTCAGTCGAATTTGAAGTGAAACGGAATAGTGATAAATGAGTAATGGGATTAAAGGAGGGGATATCGGGTTGTCTTCAAAGCAGAGGACTAAACAAGCTAGCAAAGAGGCTTTAATTGCTCTTTTAGCCGGAGTGGAACCGCTAATTTCAGGGGACACAATTTTTATTGGTGATTTAGAAATCGAAGTAACTGCCTCCGGTTACGCCAATATCACTCTCGAACGCTCACTAGACGCCTCGTTTTTCTCGAAGCTGTTTATCCTTTGGGATTTTTACATTGAAGGTAATGAAGCCAGCATCACTGTTAAACCCAGTGAAAATATTTTCTTCTATGGTGATGATGGTGTTCAAGACGTTGCCTTTGGTCCTGAATTCGATCGTGATCTTTTACAAACCGTCTTTATGTATATTGAACGAAATTTGCCCGGAAGGTACCCAGCGATAAAACGGTGGTTGAATCTTCATACGACTATTAATCACTAATATGCCCGGCCTACATAAGCTACCACTGTTGCAGATTTATTGCATATAGGACATGATCCCCAAGGTTTCTCGTCTTCACCAAGTTTCGTACCACGAATATCAGCACCACTGGTTTCTTTAATTTTCTCAGCGCACGCCTCTCCTTCCATTTCCATCGTACAGAAGCTTATGCGTGCCACTTTTTTCGAGTCAATAACTGTGCAAATCTCTTCCAAAGAATTCGCATCTTGAATAGCATTATTGAAGATGACTTCAGCCCGTCGATACAACTCCTCAGTTAGAATTTTGCCTATTTTCCGAACCGTTCTAACTAGATTCTTAGTTGAAATGGTTTCGCGTGAACGTAGGTCACGACGAAATAGCGTAGCAGTATTGTTTTTAATTTCACGGTTACCAATTTCTAACCGTATGGGAACACCTCTCATTTCCCAGACATAGTACTTGTCTCCAGGTCGCTTATCCGTGTTGTCAAAGTGAACTCGGAGCCCAGCTTTTCTTAGTGTGCTTTCAAGTTTCTGGCATTGTTTCTCAACGATTTGTTTTGCGCCCTTCTTCGGAATTGGAATAATCACAACTTGAATCGGGGCAAGTTCAAACGGAAAGACTAGTCCATCATCATCACCATGCATAATGATCATGGCTCCATACATGCGGCTTAGTCCAGGTCCAAAGCAAGTCTGCTGGGCATATTGTTCTTGTTCATTTTCATCAACGAATCTAACATTATAAGCTCTGGCAAAGTTGTCTCCAAGCATATGGGTGGTTGCGTTTTGGATGAGCCGTCCAGTCGGTAGCAAGGACTCAGCGGCAGCAGTATACAATGCTCCGGGAAATTTATCCCATTGGGGACGCTTGAACGTGATAAATGGCATAGCAAGATGTCCAGTGACAAAATTACGGGTCATCTCCAAATCCTCTAATACTTGGGCTTCGGCTTCTTCGGCTGTAGCAAATACATCATGTGCTTCAATCCAGTAGAATTCGCGACCACGCAAGATTGGTCTTGTCATCTTGGTGTCGTATCGCCAAATTGCCACACTCTGGTATCGCTTGAATGGAAGGTCCCGCCAACTACGCAGCCAGAGCGAATACATGGGATACATGGCGGATTCACTCGTGGGGCGGAGAGCTAACCGTTCTTCGAGTGGTGTATCTCCTGCAGTTGTTACCCAGTAGACTTCAGGAGTAAATCCTTCAACATGATTCGCTTCTTTGATTAGATTTGATTCAGGAACAAGGGCAGGAAATATTACAGGGAGATGTCCGGTGCGTTCCAATTCTGTTTCCATCAGCTGATACATTAGTTTGAGAGTCACGACCGTCCAGGCCCGGTAAACCGCAAGCCCTTTGACACCATATCGGATGTCCGTCAGTTCAGCGCGTTTGTTGATTTCAGTGAACCAATTGGAGAAATCGTTTACCTTATCAAAATGGAATGTTACGATTTCATCCTGATTTTCTTTTTTTGATTTGGTTGCGTTCATGGATTTTTTGGTCATTTGGTCACCTGCCATTCATAGTCATTATTTATATGAGAAATCATTCTTAACTTAAGAAGCGGTTGAGCAGTAAAAATTGAGTGGATGGAATTAAAAGGATGATTGGCACGGAGGAAAATTAACACCTTTCATCTGCTCTTGCCTCTAAGGCATTGAATTCTATGAAGCTATAAAAACCCTTCTCTTCTAACTGGAGGGCAAACTAGAAGAAAGAGGGAGCACGTTCGAATTCTTGTTTTGGCGGTTTCATTTTCATGGTTTTGTCTGGTGGGAGAACCTCGATGAGTTCATACTTCCGGCTTCCCAAACCTAACTTTTCACTATGCTTTGTTACCAAATATGGATTCTTGAATGGGCCCCATAGTCGAGCAAAAGGATGCAAGTCAGCATTAGGATCCAGATTCACATGCTTGAAATACCGAGGAATTTCACTTTCAATCAACCCTTTTTGCGCAATCAAATCCAGCGTGGCTTGATCCACCGCCACAATGTCACGGCTTACCACAAGTCCAATATGGGGAACCACAGCAGGTTGGATAATGCCCATACAATCACAGTGGGGAGTAATATCGATCGCGACATTGATGAAGAAACATTTCTTTTCATCAAAGGTGTCAAGAATGTGTTTTGCGGTAATTGCCATCATTTCTTGGAAGGCTTCAAATTGTTCGCCTTGAAGGTTCAGGCAACCAACATTTTGGTCAGCCTTAAGACATTCCGTGCAATTACCGACGTGGCATGCGAAACGGGCGATCTTAAGCTGGTGCTTCTCTTTATCATAGGAAAGAGCATTGTATGGGCAGACTTTGACTAGTTTCTGTGCATGTTCAGGTGAGCATTTTCTTGCGTCCCACCAAGGGTCTGCATTTTCGACTCCATGAATTTTATTCCATCGAGAGGGCCCCGAATAGCCGCCTAGGGCGATATTTTTAATTGCACCTCCATAGCCGCAGTTCGCATGACCCTTTGCATGAGTTAAATCAATCAGAGCATCGGCATCATGGAGGACACCCCCCATGTCGAGTTCCTTGACATTTTTAAAATTAATTTCAATGGATTTTGTGTATCCATCCTTCACCCCCGCTATAGGAATGAGAGGACAACCACAGGTTTCTTTAGTATACCCTCGTTCAACTGCATTATACACGGCAGTGGGGTTGTCGGTGATGAAAGGCCATCCCCCGACCTCCTTCACGGCTTTGACAACACGTCGCACGAAAAATACTGGTACAGTTTGATACCCATCGTGGAATCCAAGATGCATTTTGATAGCAACTTTGTCATTCTTCTCAATCGTGGAAAAGTCGAGATGTTCGAAAAGTTTGGGAAGTTTAGCCCCCAAAGAGGCAAAAGCCGCATCACGACCTTGTTGGATTGATCCAAAAAAGACCTTTGCAGTCAATGATTTCACCAATTTATTCAAATCGCTTTACTTTTCTAAGAGTCTGAGAACATAATCTCATTTTATGTAAAAACCTTTTGCTTGACGGTAAACACTATGAACAGAATAGAAAAATGGCGGATATAATCACTATTTCAGTGATCATATCCATAAGAGAACTGTGTGAATGAGTCTAGCGTCGCGATAGTAAGGCTTGTTCATAGCCTACCCGGCGCATGGATTTCGGATTATGGCATTCTCGAAGACCATCAGGCTCCTTTGCACGTTGGTCTTCAGAAACCGGAACTTTACATTTATTGAGGATATAACGAACCATAATTATCACCTTTTCGTGATAGAATTGTTTGTGAACGGTAGTAGTTCGCCTACACAGCAGTGGGTTACATTACCACCATCCATGAATTAACACTGTTAAGAGCCCCTCTAGTTTAAATACCTTACCCATTTCTTACCTCAATTTATTCCTCACCCATTAAATAGAAAGGATGCTAAATCCCACCCAGATACTAGCCCAGGTATAGGCAGGTTAATTTTCGCGGTGGTAAATTTTCAAGCAAGGTTGGTCGGAGCTGGTACCATCGAGCGGATTTTAGCATCCTTGGGGCGTCAGAAAAAGCCAGTTTCAAGAGGAATGCAGTAGCAAAATTTTCCCAGTAATTTCGCATTTAGAATCCTCCTACATGAAGTGAAACTGGATCAGTAAATGTAAAAGAAATAATACGGGTCTTCCGGGGATGTTTGCTGGCCAAGAGGTTGGAGGGGAGGGGAGCTACATCCAGCATTCTAGAGGCTTGTGGACCTACTGGTAGACAACGGATTGGGAATTTGAGCTTATTCCGGAAGACCCGTTCTTGTGACATCATCGTTAGGCAATAGCCCCCGAGGTCCTAGTCACCCCACGCCGAATACTTTACCTTCGTTGTGACAACAGAGCGAAGACGAAGGCATTCGTTTCTTCACGCTTTTGGTATTGATTTTGTGTTTCGTTTTCCATTCTTACCACCGCCTAATTACTAGATTTTTGTTCGACAACTACCATTTCGAACCTCGACGAGAGGTCATAATCTTGTAAGCTCGCTGGAAATTCGGGGTTGGATGAGGGTTGTGACACCCAAGGGCGGCACGTTCACCGACTCCGATTCGAGCGAAGCTGATTCTTTTCTTTGCCAATGTTTACCACCATCAGTTGTCCTGATATTCTTAAGAACTGAGAATGCTATCTACTACTATGATATAAATGTATCGGTTTTGAAGAATGAAATAGCAAACCAGCGAGAACACTTGGACGAAAAAATACAGTATGACACCCATCATGGTAAGGTCGTATTGCCTCATACCATGAGCATATAAGATTCAATTTCTGTTCAGGCGTTGAAATAACACATCGGAGTTCCTTTTAATGAGTAAGTTACACCAAATCTGGCTGATTTTCCTAATCACATTCCTTTTAACAATCTTGACGCCTTCGACCCCAGGAATTGCATCACACATTTCTTACTGTATTTCGGAGCCGGAGTATTGGCCAACAGATGGGTGGAGGAGCACGTCCCCAGAAGCCCAAGGTATGAGTTCAATCAAACTAGCAGAAATGGAGACCCATATCAGTCAGTTGCCTTGGGGAAATTTAGTTCAATCCGTACTAATCATACGCAATGGATATATTGTCCATGAATCCTACTACAATCCTGCTTTTGGGATGGACCAAATTACCAACATTTTTTCATGCACAAAGAGCCTAAGTTCCACTTTGATCGGGATTGCAATTGATGAAGGCTATATTGCAGGCGTGAATCAAACACTGACTAGTTTCTTTCCAAACAGGACAATTGCGAATTTAGATGCACGCAAACAGGCCATCACCCTACAGCACATTCTCACAATGGAATCAGGATTAGCGTGGGATGAATGGCCATATGGTGCTGATAGCAGTTTCACCTACATGATTGAGAGCCCAGATTGGGTTCAGTATGTATTGGATCAGCCGATGCGTTATGATCCCGGAGAAGTTTGGGATTATAATTCCGGCGGGTCCCATTTGCTTTCTATGATTGTCAATCAGACGGCGGGCACGTCGACTGAAGAGTTCGCTGAGACCCACATTTTTTCTCCCCTAGGTATAACGAATTATCAGTGGGGATTTGATCCACAAGGCGTTGTCTTTGGAGGATCCAATTTAGCTCTTCGGCCACGCGATATGGCGAAATTTGGTTACTTGTTTCTAAATAATGGAACATGGAATGGTGAAGAGCTAGTGTCTTCAGAGTGGGTAAATGAATCAACAACCAATTATGCGATGCCCTACGCGGATAACTCTGAGATAGGATATGGGTATCAGTGGTGGTTGAATTTAGATATTAATACGTATCTGGCTATCGGGTATAATGGACAACAGATCAATATAGTTCCCGAGCATAATCTTGTTGTGGTCTTTACAGCGACATATGAAGGCGCAAGCTACTCGACAATCATGTCAGATTACATCATTCCCGCGATAGGATATGTCCCCACATATCCACGGTTTCCTTTATCTTTTGGACAGCTACAGCTAATTAGCGTAATTTTAGCGGGAGTGGTAATTGTGATTCCCCTAATTGTAGAAGGAATCTTCCAATTCAAAGCGCGACGTTCCCATTTATCTCACAAAGCCACTTGAAACATGGCATTTTGCTATTTGAAGCATGTTTCAAGTTTCTTAAAGATTTCAGGGTTTTTGAGGGCGACGCCGAACATACTCACATAATTGAGAATTTTATCCTTGTATGCCCAGTCAATAGAGGTGATAAGATCAATCATTTCCTCATCGGCTTCTTCTACTAAACCAACGATTGATTTGTTTCCTAAAATATCAAATTCATTCATGAACTTTATGATGCAATCAACATTGGCTTTACGATCATTAAGCATACGGCTTAACATCCGAGCCATTTTTTCCACAAGATCTTTCCCAGATTCACAGCTCCAATATTCTGCTTCAGTTTGTCCGCTCATGAAGACTTCTGCCGTGCGTGAAAAAAGAGTTTCAGTGGCAGTTTTTCCAATGACAACACGTTGACCGGCTGGAACCACTAAGTTTGCTTTTTCTAATACCTTTAAGTAGCGATAGATTGTTTTGTCTGATTTGGCTTCGAGTTCATCAGAATTTTTTGCTTCTTTAGAATAGGCTTCTTCGATTTCACGAACAGTCATAGGACCTTTACGTAAAGCACGAATAATTGGAGAGTGATTAGGATCGTATAAGATTTGATTAATTTTCTTATCATAAATAACTTTAATGCGTTCAGGCTTGAATGTAATAACATCTTGATATTCCATTAAATCACCAGTTTTGTTCTCAGAGGAAGATAGAGCGCTTTTTACTATTAATCTATTTTTCTCACGCGATGAGAATATTGAAATTTGAAGGAATTTGCTATAACATTCCTTTTAAATCTATTCTTCAAACAAGGAAACTTCTTCAGCGCTCAAACAATATAACTTGTTGACAGCATCATCAATCTCACGATCAAGTCCTTTTT
>JBHLSA010000046.1:0-10169 GCA_048882025.1 Candidatus Thorarchaeota archaeon
TTTTTTGGCACTTGATGTATTTCATCGGTTCATCCTGTATGATCTCAGCCAGCAACCCTTATAGGTTTCAGTACTTCATTGAATCCATAGGCTTCCCTATTCCAATATTTCAGTAAAGACTAGTGTAAGAATACATTTCATGAAAGCAAACATTAGACTCCGGAGAGATCTAAATGAAGATTATCCTTACCCATGATGCGGATTCAATTCACCAACCAATTGAGCATATCCTAGCACGCCGTAATCGTTTTACCGAAAAGGATCTGAAGGCTGCAGAAAAAGGAACACTAAACCTTTACAATAATATCCAAGAAATCATCCATCTTGAAGCCGAACTTGGGTTTCACTCCACCTTCTTTATCCCGACATTTTTGTTCAATTTATTCTCAATAATTGACACCTTGAAGGCAATTCAGCGCGATGGCACAGAACTCCAACTACACTACGTTCATGAAGACCACCCCCAATTCAAGGGACTATTTGAAATTCAAAAGAAGTTCTTCGGAAACCTTATTGGACCAGTGGAGGGGATTCGCTGCCACAACCTTTGGATCACCGAACCCTTGCTAGCCCTCTTTCAAAACGAGGCCATTTACTATGATTCATCCTATCGGAGTGAAACCGTTGGACGTGTCGAGCCCTACGCAATCCAGAAAGGGTTCATCGAAATCCCCATCAGCATCATGGACGCAGATCTCTTTGGTCGACTCCAACTAACGGAGAATGAAGCTTGGAAACACATTCTCAATGAGCTGAAGCTGGCTGAGGATCATCGATATCAATACTTTACATTACTTTTCCACCAAGAATCCTTCCGCATGAAAGGCGGACGCCTATACGCCCGGCTCCTCAAACATCTAGCTGATGAAGGCTATGAGTGTCTGCGCTGCTGTGACGTTCCATTAGTCCAGCAAACAATTCCCTAACTTCGATACAAGACAGACCTAGGATTCTAAATCAATTGTCAGATAATCAATGTCTCGTGGATAGTAGGTCACTGTTTCCTTTCCATCCTCAGTAATAAAGATCGTATCTGAGTGACGGAAGCCACCAATAGTTTGATCATAGATCCCGGGTTCCACAGTAAATACCATTCCTGGTTTCATAATAACATCCATTCCATGATCTAGAAATGGTTTCTCATGGCCTTCTAAGCCAATAGCATGTCCGGTGTGGTGTTGGACCAAGTTCATCACGCCATGTTTCTTAAACACAGCCCGAGAGGCTTGATCCACCTTCGAACATGGCGCTCCGGGGGCAAAAGCCTCAAAGGCGGCATCTTGGGCTTCCATCATAATATCAAAATATTTGCGCTGTTTGGCCGTTGGCTCACCCAAAAACATAGTTCGTTCAAGCTCTGCATAATATCCGGCTACATTAGCTGTCGCGCCTGTAACTAAGGTATCTCCTTTTTGAAAGATTGTAAATCGGGTCATAGCGTGAGGAATAGCTGAATAGGTTCCAATCTGTCCACGATATCCCGCATGAACTGGTAACCCGCTGATGGCAAAGGGACGATAGGCAATCCCTAATGCCTTACCCATTGCTAAAGAGGCTTCTAAGGAAGCTGCTGTTGATACCTCAACTTCGTTTAATCCCACAGCGGTCTTTTCTTGAAGCAGCTGGTGCGCAAGATTCGCCCACATGGCGGATTCACGAATACACGATAATTCATCGACATCCTTGATAATGCGCATATCTGTCAACAGCTGAGAGAAGATCTGCACTGGAAATCCTAATACTTCTTCTAATTTGGGGCCTTCATATCCCCAACGCCCCGAACTCCCCGGCGCTTCAGCCCCCAACCGGTCTTTGATACCAAGATCTTTTTTTAGAAAAGTGGCAAAATGCTTCATCGGGTGAGTAGCATCAGGGTAATCAAAATAGGTTCCAATTTTTGCTAGCCCAACGACTTCTTCTTCAACATGCTGTCTCTCTAATTCAGGAACAAAGAAACTGACATCTGATTCTTGCACAATCATAGCAAAAGGCCGTTCGGTTGGAATGTGGACAAATCCAGTCAGGTAGTAGATGTGGGTGGGGTTAAACACGATAAAATGTGCAATTTCCTTCTCCGATAGGTGGTTTCGGAGAATTGTCATTCGCTCATCAAATCGTCGTTGAGGGATTTTAACTATCGGCAATCGAATAGTCCTCCTGAAATTAAACAATAATATGCTGTTACAAGAGTGGTTTACCTAAAGGATTTCTCTTTTTCTCCATTTTTACGTCAGCTCGCAACATCATGGGATGATTTCACACCCGTTGTTAAACTCAGGGTAGGCAAAATCATTTAATGAGATGACACCTGCTTCAATCAATCCTTGAACATCTGGCTGGACCTGTTTTAGGCAAGTGAGAAGGTGTTTCACCGTATTACACACTTTAGAGAATCCCTCTTCTCCCCATAATTGATTTTTATTAGCAAACATACACCGACCTGCACACAGTCGATATTCAGGACAGGAAGGGCACGGGTTGTCAACCGCCATAATATCTGTGAGTTGGTCTGGTGTTGTAGTGCGAATATCGCCAACGATGGAGAGAGGCCAATCAGGTGAAATAGGGCAGATTCCAATGGAGCCATCCGCATGAATCGCAAAGGTATCATGCCCTGCACCACAGCGCAAAGGGCTGCTCTGACCTGTGAGCAGATCATGCATCACAGGAAGAAATGGTACAATTCCTTCAACAACACCCTCTTTCATTCTATCAACCCACTCCTTTATCAAACGAGCGATGCCTGGATTATATGAGTTGAGGACCCAATTATCGAAATTTGTCCAGTTACCTTCTGCATCCCAAATTACATTCAACTGCCAATGAACATGTTGAAAGTGTGGGTCTTGCAGGTCAAGGAGATGACGTACATCCCGATAAATATCGCTTTGCTCAGATACAGCCATTCGCGCAACCACATCACCAGAAAATCCCTCTTGGTACAACCACTTGACATTCTTTAGGACACGATCATAGACTCCTGGAGACCGGTATTCATCCGTAACCTGTCGAATTCCATCAATTGAAACGAGTATTGAATGTATCTGTCGAATGAACCGCACAGGGATTTGATGTAGTAACAAGGCATTTGTTTGGAGCATGAACCGTGCGTCTGGGAAACGATTCATAATTTCCATCAAGAGAGAAATTCGCAGTGTGGGCTCACCACCATAAAACATTAACTGAGGATTAGGGTCTTTTTTGAGAAACGTTTCGAGCTCGTCTACCGCGTATTGAAGCTCTGTCTCGGAGCCAAATTCTTCGCCTCCATGGCAATATTGGCAATTCAGGTTACATTGGCGAGTTAAGATAAGATGATAATTCACAGTGTGCTAGCTCCCTTTTTTGGCAATAAACGTTCTACTTGTTAAAAAAAGAAAGAGAAAGGAGCTTACGCTCCTTCTTCCGTGCCCTCAACGAACAATAGGATCCCTGCAACAAGACACAGAATGCTGCCAACCCAGCCAAACCAAAAGCCCCAGATACCACCTATGAGGCCAAAAACTAGAATGAATATACCAGCATTAATTCGATTTGTGTCGATCATTGGATAGAAGAGGAGGAGAATCAGAAATCCCAGAACAACTGCTACGATACCACCAGCCATGTTGATAAATCCCGTAAGCCAAAGTGAGCCGTAATTGATCAAATCCATAATGATATAGAGAACGTTTTCACCGATTTCAACGAATCCACCGAGTAAGATGATGAGGGCACCTACTCTAGTCAATATTTTTGCAGTATCGATGTTACCCATGAAGGTGTCCACCTATCACGGAATGTGATTAAACTCCTTTTCCTATCCAACTTCGTCAAAAGGTTTTCGCGTACATATAAAAAACACAGTTGGTCTCAAGATTCCGCTTGGCAGCATGTAAACACTCTATGTGTCTCATCAACAAGTTCCGTCACTCGTTTTTCAGAAAGATCCAGCTCTTTTGGGTTCGCTTGAACAAGCTGTTTCAATGTCAATATTCTCTGTGCGTACAACTGATCCCGTTCTTCTTCAGTAATTGTTCGCAGAATAGTGACTGGATACAATTTTTTGGTTTCAATAAACCAATCAATGCCTCGGCCTCGTGGGATATTCCAGCCAAAATGATCAATTCCAACACATTCCGCATATCGTTGCGCATGCAGCGTTAACCGTGTATTTGTCACAATCATGACACGATCAAAGGTACAATCATTTAATCCCTGCTCACAACCCGCTTTCAAATCATCCCACTTTGCTTTGGCTGCTAATGTGACTTCAAAGGGGGTATACCGCTCGAGCACACTGTGGTGTTTTACTTCCACATAGACCGTTTCATTCCCTCTTTCTGCAATTGCATCAATTTCATGACTGATACACGCTCCCTGCAGAACAAGGTTACTCGAAACTTTGTATCCGTACTCAGTAAGCAACAACCGAACATACGCTTCAAAATCAAGTCCCGTTCCAATTCGAGCTAAACCATCCTTCAAATCGCGCCGAAATTCAATAATTTCTTTATGTGATTCTAAAGCCTCAAGTGCAAGATTATATACTTCCTTGGTGGTCATTCCCTCTTCGATTGTTTCCTCAATCTCTTCTGCAATATCTTCCGCCACAGCTTGGGGTGCACCCATACGGGTCAAAGTACGAACAATCTTCTCGGCTTGAAATTCCTCAGTGCGGCCATCCCATTTTACAACCATAACCATTTTCAATCACATCTCATTTGGGATTAGTTTTCTTTTCCTTCTCTGGGTATGTGTATGATTTTGAAATATAATGGCTCCGTGTTCGCCGGAATTCATGATAGAATGTTCCTGGTGGCTTCTTTTTAGCTCGACGACCTTGGTAGGTTATTGTAATCTGTTCTCCGATTCGAACACCTGTTCGGCCGGAACCTCCCTGCAGATAGTTTTTCAGCATTTTCGCCATGGCCTGAATTATGAGTATCCGGTTATTATTGGCATCAAAAAGCAGAAAAATGGGTACTTCACCAAATTGCGTGGTTCGAAATAGCTTTCCCACAACTAACCCGGTTACCTCGTCGCCTGGTTGTTCAAATACGACCTCTTCAAATGTTAGCCATTTGGATTTCTGAAATTGCATCATGACCCTCCATGCATTGATTAGATTCAGAAAAATCTGATACTTATTAATGTAGGAACTGAAGAATATCATGTCTTTGGTTTGTGGAGGTAGAAATAGAAATGAGGATTAGAAACTTGATTTTAGGCACCCTAGCATTTTTTCTCACGGTAGCACTCATTGCAGCGCCGACCCGTGCCCACCCCCCCTCAGGCATGAATCTTTCCTATGACTATGATAACCAAGTTCTAACAGTAACCGTCTTCCACTCCGTCGCAGATGTGAACACCCATTATATCGAACAACTTGTCATCAACAAGAATGGACAGTTCGAAATGGATCGAAATTATACAAACCAAGCTTCCATAACATCAATGTCAGATACCTTCAACATTGACGCGGCCAATAACGACATCCTTCAAGTGACAGCAATCTGTAGCATCTCTGGGCAAATCATCCAGCAAATCACAGTCTCAAGCGATGGGTTGCAAACGCAACCACCACCCCAGATACCTGGATTTCCCCTTGCCGCTATTGCCCTTGGGTTCTTGCTTACAACAAGTATTATCCTGCTTCGCCGTCGGAAAAAGCCAATACCATAACGTCACTGCCTAATTGTAATGACTTTGCACAAGTCTTACTTCAATTGGCCCGATCTTCAAGGCGATTAATTTCCACTTTGGATTCCGTTGAGATCCATTAAAGATTACTCGGAAGCTAGCCACTATAAAGGGTGATGACAAGCTCTGCTACGCGTTTACCGAGAGCCTGACATCTTGTCTGGTCTTTCTTATCCGGGGCTCCCTTAGCTGCGGCGCCGTAATGCTGCATGGGGCCCTGTGCACTTCCTTGTACAATCATTCCATGCACGAGCATCGCTTCCAGAATCGATAATATTGTAGTTTCTGCTCCCGTGGCAATTCCTCCACTGGAAGCAAAGGCACCTCCTACTTTTCCATCGAGTTTCCCATGAATCTTGACCGAAACATCAAAGAGGTGCTTCAACTCGGCGGCCATCAGACCATAATACACAGGGGAACCTGCAATAATTCCGTCTGCGTTTATAAGATCCTCATTTGTGGTCTCTTTTGCACGTTGAATAATGACCTCGATTCCATCGACAGCTTTTGCACCCGTAGCTACGGCTTTAGCCATTTTCTCAGTATTTCCCGTTTCTGAACTGTACACAATCAACACAACTGGCATCTCAATCACCTAGACCACACAATTAGCTCTACCTTCACACTTATTCATATCTTAACTTTCCCATGCTTGTCCATACGCTTCGCATACTTCGGCGATGATAAACGCATAACTTTTTGCTATGTTGAATTTTTGGCGCATTCGCCAGTCTCCCTCTTTATTTCGCTGCCACCCCACTAATCGCAACTGGCGTCCTTTTGCTAATTCTACCAGTACAATCGCTTTATGCCAACTGGGTGTTTTCGTCAATGTCTTTCCTCGGATAATCTTCAATTCCGACCGACGGGGAAAGGAGTCACCCGGCTCATCCAATAACGCATCTACACTTTTGAAATACATCAGAACCCCTCACACACTACTATTCAGGTACAGAACCTGGATTGTTCTTTGATAAATCTTGCCAGAATAAGACTATACGGACCTCTCGATCAAATCCCACGTTCTTATAGGCACGTCGTGCGGGAATATGTGGATCATCTAAATCGGTTTCAACGTGGGCAAATTGTAACCCCTGGTCACGAAAATATTGCAATACATGGCGATACATAAACTTCCCCCACCCTTTGCCCGCAAAATGTGGGTCCACACCATTGTTCTCAAATTGCCCAAACGATTTGCTCGGAAACAACCGGAAGGTCACATAGCCAATAATGAGTTTTTTCTGTTCCAATACCCAGACCCAATCGGGATGGTTCTCAAACAGATGATGATTCTGTCCATTTTTCTTATCTTTCCAGGAACCCTCCTCTGGTGTGTAAACGGCTTGATAAATTTCTGGACCCACTAAATTTACAAAACTGTCCTGAATTGCAGAATAACAGGCTAACGTAATCTCATCAATACGAGGCAAATCCTCTGGTGTCGCAAATCGAAGAACGGTTCCGTCTCGCGTAGCAATGATCATAATCAAGGCACCTAGGGGAAGAAGAGAGGACTATTCATCAAATCAATGTTTCCATCCACACAGGCTAGAAATAATCTGCCAAAGAGGCTTGTCCCCTCATTCGTGTAAGATTGGATACTCGCACACCCACCAAACGGAGGGCCAAATCGGGTTTACGATGTTCCTCAAATAGCGATGTCACTGTCTTGAATAAACAATCCGAATTGTTCGTGCTCACAGGTAGCGTCCGACTCCGTTGAATTGTCGTGTAATCTCGATATCGAATTTTCACTGTAACTGTACGGAAATGGTAGCATTTTGACCTCAGTTTTTGACTAATCCGTTCACTCAAATCTTCCAAGGTCTCATGGAGTACCCCTTGCGAAGTGGGATTAACATCTTGTGGAAAGGTACGGTCTTTTCCCATAGATTTCCGCCGCCAAGGACCACTTCGAATAACCCCTCGATTATCAATACCCCACGCCCGATCGTATAGCCATTTTGCCCCCTTTCCAAATATAGGATATAACTCCTGGAAGGTCAACTGCTGGATATCCCCAAGTGTGTGAATTCCATGCTTTTTCAAACGATTAGCAGTAACCCGACCAATTCCATTTACCTCAGTTACATCTAATGGCGCAAGAAACTGTGCGATCGCTTCAGAATTTTGGGGAACAAGCGTGATACCCAAGGGCTTTTTCTGATTGGTCGCAATTTTAGCGACGGCCATATTTGGCGCAATTCCGATTGAACAGGGTAGCTGTGTCTCCTTACGCACTGCTTGTTGAATTTCTTTAGCCATTGCCTTTGGGTCGTTGTACCGTTTGACTCCTTCAGTAACCTCCAAATATGCTTCATCAATACTTGCCTTTCGAATCCGATGATGGTCGGCAAACTCTTGGAGCACCTCCATCACTTCCTCTGAAGCCTCAACATAATTCGAAAACGATCCAAAAATAAAAACAGCCTCCGGACACAATTCATAGGCTTTTAACACTGACATTCCCGCATGAATCCCAAATGCACGTGCTTCATAGGATGCCACACGCACAACCCCTCGAGTTTGTCCAGCCTTGGGGTCTGGACCCACACACAGAGGTTGTCCAATATATTCAGGGTGAAGCCGAAACTGCTCCACTGATGCATAGAACGCATCCATATCACAATGCAAAATCCAACGAGCCATCGCAAGGACTTGTCCAAAGATCTTTTGCTGGAATACACTTCTAAACGTGAATTATTAAGAGACAGAGACTACCAGCGAAGTGAGCTAGATGGATTTGACGCGACCAAGCCCAAACTTGATTCGCTCCTTTCAATTCAACCCTCCTCTCAGGGAGGGCCCTCTCAATAATCAGTCAAATAAACTCTCATCGCTTTTTTTGGTGGAAAACTCTGAATCTAAAAATTTAGGCGTTTCTCATAAAAACAACTTTCATTGTGTCGTGCAGCAAGCGAATAGCCAGAGGACTCGTATAAAGCTCGAGCCTTCACATTTCTCTCAAGAACATGCAATCCAATAAGATGTAGCCCTTCTTCTTTGGTCCATTCATCCGTCTTCTCTAAAAATAACCGCGCTAATCCCTGACGTCGAAACTTAGGAATCACATAGACGTTGTAAATCCACGTTAAGGGTTCAGTAAACCGCCAAAAGGGTTCACGGTGACGTAACCAGACCAACCCAGCATGTGTTGCATCCATGGTTTCAGCGATGAATACCATATACTCGGGACTAGACATGTCTAGTGGATCCTGTTCATCAAATTCCTTATATTTCTGTAGAATTTCGGCTTCCGAGAGTGCATCGGCATTCGGCAAGGTGGTCTTGAAGGCTTCTAACTGGCAATAATCAAAAAAGGTCATATCCTCTTCTCGATTCCATTCACGTATCCGAAACTGCATATATGCCCACTTCACCCTTTTGCCATCAGGTACTCCGCTAAGAATCTGCTGGTAAGGACAATCAGAATCAAACATCGTCAGCTCAGTAAATAGCAACCGGAGCAAGTCAGAACATAAAACCGCAGTATCACTGATTGTACTATGGTACTATCGAAACTCCTATAAGGAACAGATAAATTAGCACCCTTCCAGTAGCAAATAGGACAATTTCGTTTTTCTAGAAATTTTACTTATCGTGCTACGCAGCTATTCCCTATGAATCTCATTCTACGGAACAGCACGGCTGCGTGACACAGCCAACTCCAATGAAAGAGAATCGAGGTGAACAATATGGAAAAAGGAACTGTCAAATGGTTTAATCGAGATCGCAATTACGGCTTCATCGAACGAGAAACTGGGTCCGATGTCTTCGTACATGGTAGTGAAGTTGAAGGCGACAAACGTCTCAACGAAGGTGATCGTGTTACTTTCGAAGTCGTCGAGGGCGATCGTGGTCTTAAGGCTGTTAATGTCAAATTAGAATAAACTCCTACCTGAAACCATTCACCTCATGTCAGCGTTCTGTCTTTACACTCCGATTCAGGGCGCGATTTATTCGAGTTGCGAAATCAACAAAAATAAAACGCCACTTCAGTTCATCTCAGGTGTGCTTAAAATTCATGAAGGACATAGTATAAGGACTAGGTGATGGTGTGGGAGCAGAAAACGACCTGTTCCAGCGGTCAATTGCCGCCCTTGCTGGAGGCAACCTTGAGCGAGCTAAAAAACAGATTCTGAAAATACTTGAAAAAGACCAAAATAATCTAGAACTCCTTACCTTCCTTACAGCTATCTATCAACAATATAGCCAACCACAAAATGCGCTGCAAACTGCCCAACGTGTTACTCAACTTGACCCCAACAATCCCCGCCACTGGAACAACCTCGGCTACCTCAACATTCTCTTAGGCCGTTGGCGTGATGCAGAAGAGTGCTATGCAAAAGCGGTAGCTCTCAATAATGCCTCTCCCACTCTTTTTCTCAACTATGCTCTTGCACTGATCGAACTGAATCGCGTTCAAGAAGCCACCAAACAATTAGCAAAAGCCCTCAATACCTGCCTTCCTAACGAACTCGAAG
>JBHLSA010000047.1:0-10116 GCA_048882025.1 Candidatus Thorarchaeota archaeon
TACACAGAACTCCGAACTCCATCATTCTTATTATCCAGATGAACTCCACAGCCTCACCTTTAGCACCCGTTATCTGACGAACAACAATGATGAATTCTTTGCGGAGAGTGATTGAGACTACAGGCGTAGAACAGATTCAGTGACGGCGCCTAGTTCTGCGGGGTCAATTGAATGCCCAAAAACTTCGTCGAGCCAATCGAACATGACTTGATTAGCCCGAATTCTGTTGTCTAATTGACAGTGATCATCAGATCCATCCTTTTCGAGAGATAATACGTACAGGCTCTTTGTCTCGGATGAGATTGTGTCTATGTACTGATGGGCCTGTCGAAGTAGCTCTTCGCCCTCGCGATCACTTACTAGACCCAACACTGCACACTCCGTAGTGGCAAGGTCCTCAAGGGGGATCTTCCAGTCCTTCGCAACAGCTAGTTTCTCCTCTATTGATGTGAAGACAATTCCAAAGAGCCCAGTAGTCCAGTCGGAGTACTCCTTCAGAGCTTTTCGCAGGGGCGACTTCTTCATGGCTCTCTTGAAGGCCCAGCCTATCAGCCTGTCTGGAACCCATTTTGGAATCGCCATCCAGAAGGCTCGGGTCATAGTGTCAAGGTCAATCAATGGACTGCTCGGAATAACCGCCTTGATTCTCTTCTCATAAGTTGCAACTCTAGCAGCTACATAGCCGCCAAAACTGAAACCAGTAAGTGCGATCCGGTCATCAACTCCTGGTTGTTGCGTCAACCAATCTAATGCAACACCATAGACGGTCTCATAGTTTGCCTGTTTGACGAAGTCCTTGTAGAGGTGGACTGCACCTCGATGGCCATGATGCTCAAAAGCAAAGAAGTTGTATCCTCGCTGTACTGCATCAAAACCGCATAGAAAGACCAGCTCTTCTAATGAAGTGTCATTACCACCAGCTACGATTAGCGTGGGGCGGGAATTATCGGAATTGTCAGGCTTCCAGAAATAGCCAGGTAATTTCTTGCCTTCGAATTCGATCTCGACCCTCTGAATTGGTGGGTTAAACAGAGCACTTGCCTTAGCGAAGGTATCAACACTCTTCCGCCATAAGACATGAAATAGTGGATGGTCAGGCGGAGTTCCATACTCAGCTGTTCGATAGTAGTTGGAGGCTCGGAGAAATCCGGTCCTTGCGCTTATCTTGTGTCTTCCATCTAGGGATTTCTGTGCTTGCCTTTCCACACGTTCTCCTAGCTCAGACCACTCACGAATCCATGTTTCTCCATCGCGCACGTCGATTCTACTGGCAGCATAGAGACACTCACCATTCGTTGCGGCTCCAACATAGGCATACTGCAGAGTTCGCTGAAATGCCCAATCTGTCTCAGGATCACTCAGGACCCCAAAGAGATTATCCGTTCGGCCTTCGCCAATATTCTTTTTCTTGCTCATTTGTATTCCTCAAAGAAACTTGAGACGAGTTGTACATTCAATAATAACTGAGCGCCTGCTCATTTATATTTTTTTCTAAGTGAGCAAGCGCTCATCTAGTAAGGTTTAAGAGTGCGCTCCGAATTGTATGTGCATGGGTGATTCTGACAAGAAGTTCAAACGCGACAAGTCATCGAAGATTGAAAAGATAATTCACGTGATGGCGGACCTTATTGCTGAAAAGGGCTATGAAGGCTTTAGCGTGAATGACATCCCTGTGAAGGCAGGTCTCAGTATCGGAACAGTCTATCGCTATTTTCCGCAAGGAAAGGAAGACATCCTCAAGGAGATAATGAAGAGAAACATCCAGTCGTATCTGAAACTGGCCGATTTTGATCAGGTCACTGAAGGGAATTTTCGAGAGTCTTGGAGAGACCTCATCCAGAGCTACATTGCCATGCATCGAGAAGACATGATACTGGGAGTAGCTATGCGAGTAACAAGTGGAGGAAGTCCTGAGCTGGCAAGGGACATGCAGCCAATAATTGTATCATTCTATCAGACAATCGCTCAGAAGATCAAAGACCTCAGCTTCTTCCAAGATATGCCAGAAGCTAGTCTAATGGTCAAATTACATCTCTCCTTCAGTTTATTGGGTTATGTTCGAGAGATGAGCGAGAGAGTCCAATTATTCCCTAGTGATGAAAAGCTGGTCGAGTACCTACTTCATCTGATGCTCTACACACTTGAAGTGCCAGAGTCCATATGAGAAAAGAAAATGCAATTGTGGTGAATTGTCACTTCTTTCTCTTCAAATTCAGGAAAATGCCATCCTTTACTCGTGCGAGATATCTTCTGCCTTGCATCACCCATATAATCTGATGATTTTGTCTGTTTCGAAAACTCTCTCAGAACGTATCAAAATATTGCGAAGGACCAGTATGATCTTAAAGAAATTAGCAAAAAAACAAAGTCCTTCTAATTTAACCTTGGCTGTAGCGAAAAAGCTTGCAGCATATAATAAATGGCTAGTCGAAACAAGTGAAAAATTTCAAAAGATGGCCAACTTATGGGAGACAGCAATCTCTGAAAATGCAACTAAACAAATGAATGGTTTTAATATAGAATATCCAAGTTTACAAAATCAGATTCAAATGGAATCCAGATAATCGAATATAGGTAAGGTATTAACGAATATTGTTAGAACATGCCCAAAAACTGTCAAAATTATGTAAGTTTCAACGAAAAAAATCGTAGTGGTGGGTATCCTCACTAAGAACATTTTTCTATTGTCAATGCTATTTTTTAGACTAGAGGGAAAACTATGAGTAATGAACAATTCGATTTGAATTGGGTTCAAAATTATGGGTATACATATATCAAGAGTGCCCAACGGCGCGACCTCACCCCTGCTTCCCGTCTTGCAGCTATGAGTCGCTTAGTAAACCAGTATTTCCGTATCGGGTTGGATCTCCTCTTCGATGGGACATATATGTGGCTCCTAAGTGGGTTTGGATTGAATAGAATTGATGTCCAAACCAATCAAACTGGTTTCATCAGCATACAAGGTGGCCGGCAATTAGCTTTTGATGGAAACAACATCTGGATGATAATAAACCAGCACGACTCGTCAACAATCTGGATTGTTGACCCAACATCTAATCTAAAAACTCATGAATTTCCCTGTTATGCGGGCGATCATGGACCACATGATATTGTTTTTGATGGACATAGAATGTGGGTAACCTTTTTTTCTTCAGATACTCTGAGAATCTATTCTACAGTGGAACCATATGAGGAGCTTCAATCAATCAATCTGCCAGGGGCTCGAACCAGGATATGTTTTGATGGCAGAAATGTTTGGATTGCAGGTAATGACGAAGTGGTTATTCGTTCTCCAAGTGATCCATTAGTTGATGTGGCTCGAATCACATTAGATGGTCCTCCAGAGAAAATGATTTTCGATGGATGGCGTGTGTGGGTAGATTGCCACGATTATTCGGAACACAAACAGAAACTTATCGCCTTCTCAGCGCAAGAATTCGAACCGACCTCTCAAGTAGTGGAAATAGCAGAGGGCTATGTCAACTATGCAACTGATTTATGTTATGATGGACGATTTATATGGCTATGTCACCCTGAATCTTATGTACAAAAATTTAATCCTTGGATTGACTCGATGCAAATCAGACCAGCATGGTGGTGTGGCGTAGGACTAAGTCCCAGGGCTATGGCTTTTGATGGCAGTCACATTTGGGTTGCACACTGGGGCTCGCCAACAATCTCTAGAATTCCAGCGTTCCCATCCCCGGGATTCTATAGCCCCCCCTTGTAGGAGGTTAAGGTGATGGTGTTTTATCGAATCAAGTTTAAACGGGAAAAAGGTGTTAACAAGTATCCCAAAGCCGTCGATAAGGCTGTATGGCACTCAGTGTTTTATCACCCAACAGATTTCGTGTTTATTGGTGAAACTGAGTCGAAGCTTAAAGAAAATGGTGACACAATTGTTCGCCTCGAACGCAGGATGGCACAACAACTCATCGAGAAATTTACCATATTTTTGCCAATGGAGATTCACGGAATAGTTGCTTCATACGGATTAGTGGGCTTAAAAGAACGGCCATTGTTAATTGCGTTGTGTGACAAGGAAGGTAAAATCATCCAAGGAACTAAACCTAGTGAGGTTGGTGCATCGGGGTTCTTCATTATTCAATTGTTGAAATCAACTCAGAGTGATTTAGCGAAGAGAAAGGAAGAGGTTTTGGTGGTTGCAAGAGACAGGACAGGAAAGCCATCACCCCTGTATGAGTCCGTTCAACTACCTCTCCCATTAAAGGATGTCCGTGGTCTGATTCAAGTAAGCATTCCTCTAGTGGAGAATGAAAGAGTGAAACGGAAAACGAAAACACGAAAAGCACAATAACCAAAGTACCGTAACGCAATTAAAACACTCAAATCACGCGCCCAAACCAGAAACCTGCGCCAGAGGGGGTTGTAAATAGGCACTTTTCCCTGTACTAGTTATGTCTTGTAAAGAGTGTCATAATATCTTTATCCAGATCAAAACGCCCAACAGCATTTCTATAAACCAGATGTGTAGCAAGTTTCATTTGAGGGAGTAGATGGAGTTCATATTCGAACAGAGAAGAATCTTGAGGCTCTATTTACTATCCCTTCTCAAACTATTCGAGTTTGAGATCATTGCCGAATTCTTTCATTATTGACACAACACATTTCCATTGTGTCTCGATTACTATGGTTATAAAATCAAAAATTTCCTGAGCGCTTTTCCTCCAGAGAATTTTTCCGTGTGTAGGAATTTATTCTAGCAAGGATCTTGTTAATATTTCTGGAGCTTCATTTATGGTTCCAAGCGAATTACCTCCATTTGGAAAAATTGAATTAAGCCGCGATATGGTCATTACTCCCCTTGCAGCTGAAAGTCTAGGTGTTCGAAGTTTGGCTATCCACGTCCAAACTGCGGATACATCAATTTTAATTGATCCGGGTGTAGCTTTAGGGTTTCGTTATGGCTTACATCCACATCCTGAGGAATATAAGCTTCTTTCAATGGTTCGTAAAAAAATCAGTAATATAGCCTTATCGACCGATTTATTGGTTGTTTCACATTATCATCATGATCATTTCATGGCATTCTTCCAGAATTATGCTTACTTTTGGTCATCACCGGAAGAAGCTCGAGGGCTTTATGAAAATAAACAGATTTGGTGTAAAGATATTCGGCGAAATATCAACTTCTCTCAACAGAGGCGAGGGTATAATTTTGTACGTGGCATTCGAAAAGTTACCAATGGGGTTATTTATGCTGATGGGCGTGCGCACAAAGAAGGAAATACCCTTATTCGATTTTCTCCTGCTGTTCCTCATGGTGAAGAAGGGACACACCTTGGGTGGGTTATTATGACCACCATCCGGTGTGGAGGCTTTGTTTGTGTACATGCATCTGATGTTCAGGGACCAATGGTAAAGAAGACTGCTGAATGGATTTTAGCTCAAAAACCAGATGTGGTTATTCTAGCGGGGCCTCCTACTTACTTGTCGCCAGAGCGAGTTGCTCCAAAAGTTCTTACTAAAGCGGCAGAAAACTTGGAAATCCTTGTGAATCAGATACCAGTGGTTATTATCGATCATCATTTATTACGCGATGTTAAATGGTTGAACTGGTTGGAACCGATTCGGAAGATGGCCACAGCTAATGGGCATCAATTACTGACGGTGTCTGAGGTATTAGGGGTACCGGAACAATTATTCGAAGCTCAGCGTGAAAAACTCTATCAAGAGTCCCCTGCTAACTCGGCCTTTAATACTTGGGTGGAACAGATATACCAAAGGCGAATTCAAACGCCTCCACCATTGGGAACTTGAATATGATTCTTAATATAAACTTAGAAAATGGAATTTGTGGTAGGTGATGGGAAATAGAATGCGCCATGAATTGGCATCAATATCTCTTGGAACGCTTCAGCGTATTCACAACCACCTTGTAATCCTCTAAGTCTAGCTTTCTGGAGATTGAAGAAGAGATAATAATCCTCAGTTTTTTTGAGCTGACTCTGATATTCTGTAATGGCTTGGGTTTTCATTTCAATTCGATCCGAAATATCTACAAGAACGGTTGGGGCTGGTAGTAGCGTATTAATTTCCATGCTTAGGACTCGTTGAGGCCGCCATGCTTTTTGTTTATATTGGGTGGTATGTCCGGCCCATTCTGCTGCACGAAGGAGTGCCTGATGGACGATGCGATGATCAGGATGGTAATCTAGGGCGCTATGTGAGATAACGACTTCTGGACGAATTTCTTGAATGATTGGGATTAGGGTTTTGGTAACAGTTGGAAGAGTCAGAGACAAATCTTTTCCTTTGAGGGCTATGGCTTTTGCACCAAGTGTGTTACATGCAGCCTTGAATTCACGAATGCGAGTTATCGTACCTGTAAGGCAGCAAACCGTAACTTGGTTGCCTCGCTCCGTTTCCAAGGCTATGGTCCCTCCACAACCAAACGTTTCATCATCTGGGTGAGCCGCTACAACCAAGAGGATTTACTCATAATGACTATTATGGCTTTTCCTTTCCATAAGGTTTCCTTTCCTGAGAAATTCATGATTAATCTCGATAAGGTAAAACATAAGGGTGGGAAAGACAGGATGCCAAGAGATGAAAGATGCGAATAGGTATTACATGTTATCCTGGCGTAGGTGGATCTGGACTTCTCGCTACACGGCTAGGCGTTGAACTTGCTAAACGCAAACACCAAGTGAGGTTTATTACTTATGAGGTTCCTTTCGAGTTGCAAGAGGGCCATCATGAAAATGTCAAAGTAGATCTTGTTGATGTTCTGGAATATCCTCTTTTCCGGTATCCTCCTTATACGGTCTCTCTTGCATCTAAGCTGGCAAATGTAGCCCAGAAGCATAAATTAGATTTGTTACATGTTCACTATGCGATTCCTCATGCTGTGTCTGCTTACATTGCACACCAAATGACAGGCATTCCCTACATTGTAACCCTACATGGTTCAGATGTCCATACTTTAGGCGCTGATCCAGCTTATCAACCTGCAACAAAATTTGCTGTTGAAGCAGCACATGCAGTTACCTGTGTAACTCGGCACATTTGCGAGACTGCTGAACGAACTTTAGGAATCAGATGTTCAATTGATCCTATTACAAACTTTACATATAATGAAATTTTCAAACCAAATGCTTGCGAATTTCCAATAGCTAACGGAAAACGACAATTGATTCATGTATCCAATTTCCGTCCTGTAAAAAGAGTCAGTGACTTGGTGACTGCTTTTGCTCAAATAGCTGAAGAAGTTCCTGATGTTGATTTACTATTAATTGGAGATGGTCCGACCCGTCCTGATGTGGACAGGCTTATTCGAAAATTTGAACTACAAAATCGCATTCGATGTCCAGGATTCAAACGTGATGTTTACCGCTATCTCCGTTGTGGTCATGCTTTTGCTTTGAGTTCTGAACTTGAAGGAGCTCCTCTCTCACTGCTTGAAGCAATGAGCTGTGGATTACCTGTTGTCGCCACGGAGGTTGGTGGTATTCCGGAAATCATTACCGATAGTGAAAATGGTCTTCTTGTTCCGCTAGGTGATATTGATGCTATGGCAGACAAATTATTTGTAGTGTTGACAGATTCGATGCTTGCTAATCGTTTAGGAAAACAGGCCCGCCAAGCTATCTTAGAAAGGCACACAGTTGACAAAGTGGTACCTCAATATGAAGCAATCTATGAACGTGTGCTTTCGAGCTAATGCTTGAGAATTACTTTTTTTCCCCATATGTTTCCCAAGAAACAATATCGTTCAATGGCTTGCGTGTACTGGTGCGTGTTTGATTAGAATAGCCTATCGAGATTGTACACACAACATGGAGCGCTTCAGGAATCTTTAGCAATTCTTTCATGTCTTGCTCAAAAGGGGCTCCCCTTACACCCATCCAACACGTTCCCAGTCCAAGCCAAAACGCTGTTAGAAGAATATTCTGAACGGCTTGATGTGGATCGCTAAGGTAATATTTTGGGTGTACATCGGGATCTCCAAGAACCACGATGACGACAGGTGATTTGCTCATAAACCGCCCATGGGGGTGTAGCTTAGCTAATTGATGCCGCGTCTTGGAATTTTGGACGACAATAAAATGCCATGGTTGGCGATTTGAAGCAGATGGAGCCCATTGGGCGGCTTCTAATATTTTTTCAAGCTTTTCTTGTTCAATTTCTCGTGAGAGGTATTGGCGGATACTCCGCCGGTCTTTTATTATTTCAAGTAAATCCATGGTGAATCAACTCTCTATAGGTATTCGAAATTGACATATCCTGTTTTGGCTCTATTGGGGTAAACTGTTATCAAATAAGTAAAATGTTCCTGATGATGGAGTTAGAAGTTGATAGTGCTCCAATAATCGTGGAAAATGATTTTTGATTCCAAATGATACAGCTGCGTCAATCCAGGCAAAACTAACTTCTTGACCCATTCGCTCCGCCGAATATCGACCATACGTTTGTGAAAGGTAAGTTTGCATTAATTGGCGGTGACGTGTGATTACACCCACACGTGTCTGGAGATCCTTTTTGTGAATATTATCAGTAGTGTTTCGTTGTTGTTGAATGATTTGATTCCGTTTGGTTTCAAGAATCCCTTCTGCTTGAATCAGCTTGGTCGCAGTTTCATTGATATATTCTTCACAGGCTGCAAATAGAGAAGAAACCACTCCCACATTTTCTTCAGAATATTCTGCTTTAACTGATGAAATAAAACGTTGGAGTTCTTCTGGCTTTAACGGTGTGAATCCCTCTTTGGTCAGTCTATTAGCTAGATGTCGAGTCCATGGGTTGCTGTAATAAAGCCGAGAATAGCGATAGAAAATTGGGACCGTACTGTGAATTGCTTTCAGAGCTGGAGATACCTGTGCATAATAACTTGTTTCACCAGCTCCTCCTACATGAATGATAACAGGTGTGTAACTCTGGACAAGAAAAGCTCGTGTATCAACTCTTGGGGAGAGAAATCCCTTCCATTCACTAAGATCTGGTGTCTTCGCTTTTGTTTCAAGTGAGTGGTTGTTTTTACATTTTGGACACTGGGCTGTAATTATGATAGCGCTATGGGATCTGTTTGTTGAGAGTAAAGGCTCAAGACGAGTTCGGTTGCATCCTTTTGAAGGGCATTCTAAATGAAAAGGAACATAATCGTCGGTTCTGTAACTAATACTGGGTTGATAGCCTAGCTGCTGAAGTTGATCTGCAGTTTGATTCAAGGCTTTAAGATGTTTAGAACGGTTATTAGAATTTAGCAAATACTCGAAGGCAGGAAACATAAGCTGCTGAACTCTTGGACTTGAAAACGATTGAAAGAGGACTCCACAATCCTTCGATAAATTAATAACACGCATCCAAATTTGCAGTGTCCAGTCAGAAAGGTTGTTTGACTGATTATATGTTGTTTCTAGAACTTCTAGAAGCGGCTTAATGTTTTCTGCATAAAAGTTGTTTTTTTGTTTTGCAGAACTAGCGACTAATTCATGGTATGTCGAACGGATTTTCTCTAAAGTTTGTGTCAACCACTTCTTAGGTGGCAAAGGAAGAACGTGAATTGGTGATCGTCGATATTCGGAAGGGATACTCATTGAAAAAAGTATTCCTCGGGGGCCTGGGCTAGGTAGGTGAATAACCGTTAACTCTTTTTGTTCATGATCGTGGTCTCCTACAAACATCATAGGTATACTATTCTGGTAGCTTGCAAGTTTGGATATCGCCGCGATCTTGTTAATGACAAAACCGGGGCCCCCTAAGAGTGCAGGTTGATGAGCTGCTTCGACAATCGCGCTTCTTTCTTCGAGTATTGAAAGATTCTCCTTTATAGTTGGAGTCAACAGGTCATGCTTTTGGTGTAATTCACTAATGGCGCGAAGCAGTTCGGCAAAGCGTTCTTTGGAAAAAAGTGGTTGTCGCTCTTCTTGGTAAATGGAGATTAATGGGCTACTTATCGAGATTGTTTCTTTCATGTTATGAGGAATTGGGCCCCAAAATTGTAATGCTGTTTCCTTACCCTCAAACACATAATCCGAGAATAGTTTACTGGGGATTAGTGGCTGTGTCACTGAGTAAGAGCCTCCTTGGTGGATCTTCGACGAGCTGCAACACCTACAAGACACCCAAATAAACTCAGTGTCAATATTAGAGCAC
>JBHLSA010000048.1:0-10017 GCA_048882025.1 Candidatus Thorarchaeota archaeon
TTGGAGTCGACAAAATGCCACTGGATTCAACCATCAAGGCATTTGTGTGCAGGCGACTGAGAACACAATATTTGTCGGAGGACAATTCAACTCTTCCAGTTCAGGATTCCGACTCAGTTTCCTCAGTTTCAATGATTCAGGGGCTCAGAATTTTATTCGAATTTGGGGTGGTGCAGGACCTTGTCAACCAACCAATCTTGCCTCTGCTAGTGACAGTATCTATTTCTCAGGTACTATCAATAACTGGCTATCATCCCATGATAGTGGGTTTCTTGTGAAGTTTGGATTGGACGGTGAAAGTGCTCCAGGCCCTGTGGCAATCCATGATGTCTCTTTACTCAGTCCTTATGGGTCATTTGTCCTTGAATGGACGTCTGCTCTAGACCCTGATGGATTTATCGAGGATTATGAGCTCCAAATGGACACAAGCCCTAATTTCTATAGGCCTGACATCACCTGGATGGTCAATACAACATATCAATTTATAACAAACTTACCTTACGGCACCTACTATTTTCGAGTTCGGGCCTGTGATAATTCAAATCTTTATGGGCCGTGGAGCAACATAATGGTAGTAATTGCTGCTCTTATTCCACCCACACTCTTCAATCCTTGGCTTGCCCCTGCTATACTGCTTCTGGGAACTTTAGTGATTGTAGCAATAATACTATTCATGGTGATCCGTCGTCGGCACTTTCAATAACTAACGATTTATTGAGCAACAACAGCTACAATGAAGAATTCTGGATTTAACCCTCAATTATAATTATCATCAGTACACCTTAATGGTAGGTTGTGTGAGTTGGTCATTAAGAAATTTCTTTTTTTCCTCGCGGAATTATGAAAGGTACCGTTTCTCTGTATTTGGCATAACTATCACCAAACCGACGGAGCAATTCAATTTCTTCATAACCAAGTAAAGCAAGTAATAGCGGTGTATAAATGAGCGTAACGATTAGAAGCGGTACAAAATCAAACATCAAGGCTAACGCGGGTGTTGCGAAGATAAAGCCCAAAGTTTGTGGATGGCGGCAATAGGCATAGGCTCCTGTAACTATCAGTTTGGATGTCTGGCGATTTATACCAATTTCGTCACCCTGTGAACGGAGGCGTCCAAGTGAGATAACTCCCCACACAATAAACATAATGGCAATAATTAGGAGAATAGTTCCTAGGAATAATTGGCTAAATCGCAAAGGCCAAGGAAATGCTAAGGTAGCTCCAGGTAATAGCTGCCACGGTATGAGTAAGTTGAAATACCAATTTAGCCCAATCGCAATTATCAAGATCACAAAATAAAGAATATTCGGGAGAATCACGATAATAATCCGGGCTCCATCGAACCGGAATCTTTGTGTAGCCATAGCAATCCCTTCCACAGATGAATAGATTCCCATTTAATCTTTATCTCAATTTAATGCTGTTTTTGTTTCGTTCTGAAACGGGATTCTGTTTTAGTTCTTATGGAATTTATGTTATGTTATCAAATTAAGTTGATGATACAGCACACCATGTTACAGGATAAGTTGTCGAACAACGACTAATAACTCCTAAACGAGTAACTTCTGCGAGAAAGGAGAGGTACCTATTGACAGCGTCTTTGGGAAGACCTGTTTCTTGAGATAAATGCTCAACGGTTTTGGTGGATGTAGATAATTTGTTTAAAATCTTGGTAAGTTCATTTATGTAGTGTAATCGAAATTGTTCATAGGTTGATTTTTCTTCAGGTGGTTGAATAGACCACCCAGTCTCAGAATACGTGACACGTCCAAACGACGTTAAATACGCTAACATATCGGAGACTTCTCGTGAATCAAAACTGCACATACCTGTTGTTGCTGCAATCTCTCTAATCCCGACCTCGCCATCCGCAAGAAGATCAACAATCGTTGGCATGTTCTTGAATGGAAATCGATTTAATATTTTCATATTACGAACAACTCCGATTGATGATTTTTTCTGTCGATTGGCAAGGAAAAAAACTTTGGTCTCACCAGTTCTGGTTCTTTTCGATTTTTCGGCGACCATTTCCCACGTAGCGAAATTTCCCATTCCACTTCTACAACCTTCATTAAGAAAATAGGAACATTGTTTATTGGCATGGTCTCAGCAAGAAAGTGTATTTCAGTTAATGCAGTGAATCTTTAGTAAAAACTCTGAATCTGTTATCCAATAAGATTACTCGGCAATGAATGATAATGGGTTGAGCCTGCTATATCTGAAGATAAATGAAAACCAAAAACCAAGCGACTTTTTTTCGTCTACCTTGAAAACTAGGAATTTTTCTGTTAAGGGGAATTTATATGGATGTGAGTTCCAGATAACCAATAGCTTCACAATGAAGAATCAGCAAACGATCATATTCATTCTCCTATGCCTTTCTATAGGTTACGGCTCTCTACCTCCTATCCAATTGGCTTCATCATCATTTCCTCTCGGGCTAGTTCTTACTTACCGCTTAATGGAGAATGGTTATGATGAATGGGTAGAAAAATATGAGATTCTTCATTGGGCTCCTGAATTAGGTGAATCTGTTCTTGTTCTCAATTTCACCTCCACTCAAGGTATTGAACAATCTACTGTTTTTTATGTTGATATTTCCACTTGGGCGCTGTTATCTAATAATGGCTCTTCTAATGATCAATTAGTTCCGCCTACACTATGGGTTGATTTTTCGCATTGGCGATTAGGCGATGTGATCCAAATTCCTCCCTATTTGGGTGAATATCATGTCTCAAGCAACCTTGCTCAGCTATCTTTAGGCACATTTCCATGTTGGCAAGCTAGTTCAATTGCTTGGCTTTCACTCGATGATGATTATCAACAAGTCGAAGAGAATTGGTTTTTTCACCAATTCTCTGGGATTCTCATTAAACATACTATCACACGATTACCGTCTCAACACATCATCTACACTTCGACGTATGTTCGCGAACTTGTCTCGAGTAACCTTCATGCATTTGGAATTCTTACCAATGAACAGTTAACTCAGTTAATGCTGCAAAAGCTTGGTGGCCTTTTGATTGGATTTATCCTTGTTCTAATTGTAAGTCTATTCTTGGTGAATCGAAAGCAACAGATCTTCAATCGTTGTTGAGTCTATCATTCGATTTGTATCGAATTATGAGAAAGAGGATGATAGTAAGAGAAAGGCCTATAGCGATAGCAAGAACAGGAAATCCTGGAATCACGGGAGGTGGAGGCGGAGTAATTGATTGTATTGTAATCTGGATAATTGTTGATATGGAATTACTATGAGTATCTGCTACCGTAATGTTGAGTCCATAGTTGCCAGGTAGCAGTATTCCAATACTGGTGAGTCGGCCCGAACTATCAATCGTAAAATGATCTGTATCATTAATCATCCATTGGATTGGACCAGAAAGATCCATCGCCTCTAACTGATAGTTTAAGGTTTCGCCACTCAATAAACTCTGATCTATTGGTATGGTAACCCATACTGGAGGCGTTGTATCCTGGATGATGATGCTGAAGTAAGCTGTTATAGAACTACCTTGAGTATCATTTACTCTTACTTCTAACCCATAAATTCCCACTGGAGTGAAACTTGTGTTTCGAACGATGCCAGTACTATCAATGGAAAAGAAGGTTGTTTCATTAATCCACCACGAATCGAAACCAGCCGCTGCGTAAGCACTGAGAGCATAATAACAAGGATTACCATATTCAATGAATTGGTTGGTGGGCGGCTCCACCCATTCAAGAGGTAGATGACCTGGATTAACTCCAAAGGCTTCAAAGAGATATTCACCAATATTCTCGAGGTGTGAAAATGTTGGAAGATTTTCGGGGTTAGTGCAGTGAGCGAATACCGCAACTTTTGCATCAGTATGATAGGTACTTGTATACTGATAATCTAAAATCGGATTGGTCATATTGACGATAAGACCACCCGTTTCATGATCTGCGGTTACAATGAGTAAGGTCCGGTCATTTTGTTGTGTAAACTCATATGCTATCTTTACCGCTTCATCAAAGGCAATTGTATCACTGGTTGTATTACCAATGTCCCAGTCGTGACAAGCAAGATCAATTTTTCCTCCCTCAACCATCAGAAAGAAACCATTCGCATTTCTATCAAGTATTTGTAATGAGATATTTGTCATTTCGGCAATATGGGGCTCAACAAAGGGATCTCGGATAGATTCATAGGCCATATGACTACTCGTAAAAGGGCCCAGTAAATAATCTTCATTAACTGATGAAAGGAGCTCTGTTCGATTCTCAACAATGTGATAGCCATTCGACGTTGCTTGTCCTAAAAGACTGGAAAAATACATCATACCTCCACCAAGAAGCACTTCTATCTCTTTATTGATTAGTTGGCTCGCAATCGATGATTCGAAGTTGCGGCTCATAACATGTGCCCCAAAAGTGGCAGGAGTTGCATGAGTGAGACGTGTGGTCGTCACTATGCCCGTAGATTTTCCTAGTTCTTCTGCTGTTTCTAAAATCGATGTAAGAATCTCTCCATCAGGTGTCATTGCTACAATCGCATTGTTGGTTCGGTTTCCCGTAGCAAGCGCTGTTCCTGCTGCAGCTGAATCAGTTACTATTTCGTTAAGTGAAGAGGTTTCCACATCACCCAAATATGTTAACTCTTCTATCGTTAAATTATCTGAAGGACTAAGTACCTTCAACGTGGCATTTAATTGACCCCACCCCATCCCATCGCCGATCATGAGAATGATGTTATCAAACGGTGCCTCTGGTGTTGGAGGAAATTGTGACTGAAGGAGTTGATTTGTCTGATAGTCACTAGGAATTCCAGTTAATAGAGGAATTACTAGCATAATACTAAGGACAATAATTAATGGGTATATCTGAGATTTTTTCACCGTTGCCCGCCTTAGGAGACCGAGTTCCTTCACTTCTATTTTAGTTAATCGAATATTGCAAGGACGAAAATAGTGAGTGATTACTTTTGCCGTTCTCGTTTGTGTTTGGGTTCTTGAAGAACTGACCCGTCTTGGTCCAGATTATATTTTGGTTTAGCACTCATTTATTATTGTGGCGACGACCACAATTGTGTTTTTTGACATTGAAGTTTGGTTGCGTAAAAGATGATATTCGTTTACTATAACAGAAGTTTAAACAAAAAAAGGTTAAACGAGTGCAGAAACTCTCTGCACTCGATATTGAAGACTAACTTAGTTCAGAATTATTTCTGGCGATCGTATGGCACAAATTCTTTTCCAAGTAGCTCTCGGCCAATAATGAGCCGCATAATGTTCATACCGCCTTCTGCACCAATCGAATAGGAGCGAACCCCACGAATACCCAAATCTAGCTCACATTCCTTTGTATATGCGAATGCGCCATGCCAATCAGCAACTTCGTTGAGTATGCCGAAGGCGTCAATCGGTGCTCTGAGTTTCGCCATTGCAGTCCAGAGTGCTACGTCGAAATGATTGTACTTAGTATTACCAGTATAGACTTGGTCCATTAACCAAGCTGCCTTATACATGATAAGACGGTCACCCATGAGTTTACTGTACCATTCAGCCAGTGGAAAACTAATACCCTCATATTTGCCCAGTTCTTTGCCGAAAGCTTTACGTTGACGGATATAGTTCATGCCAATTTCCAGCCCTTCAAGGGCGGCACCAATGCAAGTCGCACCAATAATGACCCGGGCCGCTGAGAAGCCTTCCATCGAATAGACAAAGCCTTTTTGTGGATCACCAATCAACCAATGCTTAGGGATCTCCACATTATCCATGGCGAAGCCACCAGTACTGATGCCCATCCGGCCCCAATCTTCAAACAGCGTGGGAGTTAGGCCAGGCGTATCCTTTTCAACTGGTAAGATAAATGCAGAAATACCCCGGTGCTTGGGAGATGCCTTTTTGTCTAAATATGCCGTTGTGAAATATCGGCCTTTCATCTCTGTTGTTGATTCACGGACACCACTAATGTAAACTTTTTCACCGTTTACCACGTACTTGTCATCCTTCTCAGCAATCGTAGTCGTTGTTGCGCCAACAATGTCACTTCCTCCACCAGGTTCCGTCGTTGCAATTCCAAAAAAGTATTCACCCTTCGATACTTTGGGAAGTATCTCTTGTTTGGCTTCCTCGGTTCCATGACGTGCAAAGACCCAGGCCCAGCTGGCTTCAACTAAATAGAACACTGGAATGGCAATGCTGAGATCAGCACGTGCAAGTTCTTCTGCGGCAATACAGGCGAGCATGAAGTTACCTCCAGGCCCACCATATTTTTCAGGAATCGTGATACCCAATAGGCCAAGGTCAGCCATTTTTTTTACAAGTCCCTTGGGCAGTTTACCCGTTTCATCCATCTCCCGGGTGTGGGGACGAATTTCTTTTTGAGCAAAATCCCGAACAGTATCTCTAAACAGTTGTTCGTCTTGTGAGAATTCAAAATCCATTGGTTTGCCTCCTCGGGGAGTCTAGGTTTATCTGGCGGCACTCACGACATCGTTCCTATTAAGGCTTTGTGGTGGGTGAAATCTTTTCACCAATGGTAAAGATAATGCAGTGTCTCCACCCATTTATGATGAGTAACAGTTTTGAAATCTATGGTTGATTGATATTTGGTGAGTTAGGTTGTCTGAAAAAATCCGTTCAAAAGAATTGATTCAGCGGCTCTGGACCGTTCGCGTATTTGTATCAAATCAAGAAGCTGCAATTGCTTTTTTCCAGGACATACTCGGAATTCCCGTAGTTCTTTCTGCACCACGATTTGGGTGGGTGGAACTGGGACCCGCTGATGAACGTGCGAAAATTGCTTTTGTGGAACCCAATCCTGATGCAGATCCTATTCTTTATGAATGGCAACTTGGACAGATTGGTCAAAGTACTGGAATAACTTTTGAAACACGCGATATTGAATTCTTCTATAAGAAAATGAAAGAACGGGGAGTTCGCTTTTTTATGCCCCCCGAAGAAATGCCTTGGGGTGGACTCATGGCGGGGTTTGAAGACCTCGATGGAAATCGCTATAATATAGTTGAGGATCCTGAACATTACACTCGGGATTACTCTTAGTCAAAGTCAAAGATAGATCGGCCTTTTGAGAATTGCATAACGAAGCGGCATTGCTCACAAATCATGAGCGTAATCTTATGAGATGTAAATCCCCATCTACTATCCATTCGACCTTCTTCTTTCCTAAATTGGTTGCTTCCACAAAGGGGGCACTGTAAATATTGCTTAGACATTTTTCTGTAGCCTCTCAGCAAACTTGATTGCTGCACTTTGAATATGAAAATATGTTCAATTAAACCTTACTTCTTCTGCCTCGAAAAGTATCAAACCACAATATTTTTCATGGGTAGTTGTTTGAGGTTTTTTAGTGGGATCTATGACAGACAAAACACCAATTGGAATACCTATTCTTGACGCGGCTTTAGGTGGAGGAATACCTCGTGGTTATGTAATTTTACTTGAAGTGGATACGGGGGCTCGAGCTGATGCCTTTATAGGCAATTTTCTTGCGGCTGGACTAAAAGAAGGTGAATCCGGTTATATTCTTTGTACCGAATACCCCCTCGACTTCTCCTACGAACAGTTACGTCAAAATGGTATTGATGTGAAAAAAGCCATCGAGTCAGAAACACTAGTCGGAATCGATGCATTCACTGACGCTTTTGGCTGGGGTGAAATCGAACCTGAAAGTAAGTATTCGATTCATGACTTGACTAACTCCAGACACCTGCAGGATATTATCAAAAAAGCTACACTCGCCATGAAGCCAAAGAACAATCTGCGCGGCGTTATTGATTCACTTACATCAATCTTGTATGCTGCACGTGATCCAGAGGAAGTCATTGCTTATATCCATCACCAAATGAGTACCCATAAAGACAATGATAATCTTCTCCTATTCACTGTTGCCCGTGAAGCGCACGACGAAGAAGAAATTCGTCGGCTTGAACACATTGTTGATGGTGTTATTGCACTATACAAAATATATGATGACCAGGGTTGGCACATAGCTATTCAGATTGAAAAAATGCGCTGTGTCGATTTTGAATCACTTCTCTACCTATATCAAGTGAAAGATGGCAAAATCATTCTCACTCCCTTCGAAGAGGTGGAGGAAGAGGAGGAAGAGGTGGAGGAAGAGGAGGAAGAGGTGGAGGAAGAGGAGGAAGAGGTGGAGGAAGAGGAGGAAGACACAGAGGAAAAAACAGAAGAAGAGTCCAAACCGGAAGGCAGGACAATCATCGAATTCGATGATGAGCCTAGAGAACCAGATGAAATGGGAGTCACACCTCCTCCAATAATACCAGCTCCCGAACCTGAAGAGCTCCCCGAATCCGAAGCCATCGAATCAGAACCTGAAGCCGAAACTCATCCCAAAGAAACCTCAGAAGAACCAACTACGGATGAAGAACCAACTTCTAAACAACCGGCAGCACCAGAAACGGACGATGAAGAATCACCCCGCGAATCTAACGACGATCAGGATACCTTCTTTTTTTAAACTGTTTTCGAAATCAAAGTGCTAGTGATTGCACCAATACAGGACACTTCATTATTGGATTCGATTAAATGTT
Source organism: Candidatus Thorarchaeota archaeon (assembly GCA_048882025.1). Lineage (GTDB taxonomy): Archaea > Asgardarchaeota > Hermodarchaeia > Hermodarchaeales > Hermodarchaeaceae > Hermodarchaeum. The sequence goes on from JBHLSA010000048.1 coordinate 8,546, forward strand.
TGAAACTTTATTATTCATCTTAATAGTGCATAGGTGCTTATGAGGAACCACCTCATCATATGAATCACCGGAAGAGATTATATTGACCGATTATGTTCAGGGATCCGTATTTGCTTCAGAAATGGACGCTGCGGATCCATTAGCTTCGTATCGTGACCTGTTTCATCCTCTGCATTCAACTAGTGAACATGCTGAAATTTATTTCTTGGGAAATTCTTTGGGCTTACAACCTAAAACCGCCCGATCGCATTTGGAAGTAGTTATGAAGGATTGGGAGCAGTGGGGTGTGGATGCATATAGTAAAGGTAGAAAGCCTTGGATATCTTATGAGGAAACTCTCCTAGAAAGTATGGCACGTATTGTTGGCGCGAGACCTTCCGAAGTTACGCTTATGAATTCGTTAACAGTTAATCTTCATTTGATGTTGGTTTCCTTTTATCGACCAAGCTCGGAACGGTACAAAATCTTGATTGAGCAAAAAACCTTTCCTAGTGACCATTACGCAATAAAATCTCAAATGCGATTTCATGGAATCAATCCTGAACACAGCATTATCGAAGCAGCCTCGCAATTAGGCAATCCGCAAGTTGATATTGATGACTTCAAAGCGATTCTTGAGCGAGAAGGTGATTCTATTGCACTAATCTTACTGGGCGGTGTAAATTATTATACAGGTCAGGCATTTGACTTGAAAGAGATTGCCCGTCTTGGGCGAAAATATGGTTGCATTGTCGGCTACGATCTAGCTCATGCTGTGGGAAATATTCCATTACAGCTTCATGATTGGCAAGTAGATTTCGCTGTCTGGTGCACTTACAAATACTTGAATGGAGGGCCTGCTGGCCCCGGTGGCTGCTTTGTACATCAAAAACATGAAGCGGCAACCAATTTATCTCGTTTTGAGGGTTGGTGGGGTAACAAACTTGAAAATCGGTTTCTCATGCAACCTGACTTTGACCCAATTCTTGGGGCTGGAGGCTGGCAAATCAGTTGTATTTCTCCTTTAACGCTTGCACCACTTGATGCCTCATTACAACTATTTGATAAAGTCTCAATGGAACAATTAAGACAAAAATCTGTAAAACTCACAGGATATTTAGAATTTCTCATCAGGGAAATTTGCAATGATAATTTATCCATTATAACCCCTCAGAATCCGATTCATCGTGGGTGCCAGTTGTCGATTCGTGCTCATCAAAACGGAAAAGGCTTATTTGAACATCTCATCCAATCTGGTATCTATTGTGATTGGCGAGAACCCGATGTAATACGCATAGCCCCGGTTCCATTCTACAATACATTTACCGAAGTTCATCACTTCGCGGAAGTTCTTAAAACTGCTAGTGATGATTAGTTAAACTTTAGAATCCAACAAGGCATCACGCTCTTTAGGTGGAAATACAATGGGAACTTCACGGTTGCATCGAAACGAAATCAGACGCCTCGATTCACCCCCCTACACCATCGATAAA
>JBHLSA010000049.1:0-9903 GCA_048882025.1 Candidatus Thorarchaeota archaeon
TCCAGTTCAGCCCCTTCCATTGAATAGATGATTTTTTTCTTCGGGTCAACTCGATCAATATTGAAGAAAGGATGAATGATAATTCCTCGATCTTCAAACTGTTGCTTAACTGTCTTGCTGATAATTGCATCAGGATAGGGTCTAGGAAGAGGGGTGATAAAATGAACCTCAACTTTGTCTTTCAATTTCCTCTTTTTCAGAAACTGCTCTACCAGAAATGCAGCCTCCACAGGGGAAGGTGGGCATTTATGGGGTAAAGTACTTATCCCGACTACAATTTTTCCCTTTTGGATTTTTTGAATTCGCTCCCAAATCTTCCAAGCATTTTCCGGAGTTGAATGGAAATCGAGATTCGCTTCATCAAACCCCGGGATTTCATCATGCACTATTGTCGCGCCAGTTGCAATGATTAGGTCGGTGTAGTGATAGGAATTATTTTTAGTCGTTGTTACAGTGTTTGTTTTAATGTCGATTTTCGCAACAGGATCGATATGAAAATTAACCAACTTATGGAGTAAGTTGTGTTCTTGGCGTTCAATCTTTTTGGGGTTCATACCTTTGAAGGCAATATACAAGAAATTAGGTTGGAAAAGGTGTTTACCATCAGCATCTAAAAGAGTGATTTCAACTTCACCCTTCTTGATTTCGTTTCCAAGTTCACGTGCTATTAGGTTTGCGGTGAGGGTACCAGCAGTACCACCGCCAAGAACGAGTATTCGTCGCATTTTGTTTTCCCTACTATCTTTTCGCAGTGATTTTCACTAAAGCACGGATGACTCCTTCTTCTTCCGCGATAGTAATGAGCTGGTTGCTGGTTGCAGATACCCAGCCCTTGATATCGGGAGTAAAGCCAGGATCTGTTGCTAAAATTTCGAGGATATCACCATTCTGAGCTTTTCGATAAGCTCGGGCGACTTCGGTGATTGGACCAGGGCAAGCCATTCCACGGCAATCCACAGTTGTTGTTGGAGTGTCGGTCATGTAATCATCTCTACTTTTTAAAGTTCATTTATTGAATTGGTTTGGTTTCAAATTTCTGATTTCTTTTATTAGCATCTAAATGAACAAGGTGATATCCGCATCCTTTGCAAAATTTAAGAACGCAGCAGCTCCGAGAACATCATCGACTTCGTCAATAAGGTCTTTACGAGCAATTTTCATGACATCCATAGTCATCTGACAGGCGTAAAGCTTAGCTCCAAGATCTTTCGCGTCGCTAATCATCTCGGGAAGTTCCTTCGCTCCAGCTTTTTTCATGCGACCCTTCATCATTCCTGTTCCAATGCGCATCAATCCGCCAAGTTTGGCACTGTCGGCGCCTCCTTTCTTTTTCAGAAGGTTGAGGCCCCAAAATGTGAAAAATATGCCAACGTCCATATCCATGGAAGCACCGGTTACTCCAAGAATAAAAGGTGGATAAGCCATATCCATAGTATTCTTTGAGACGATTATTGCCATTTTTTTCTTTCCGTTATTTTCAGACATTAGATGCAACTCCACACGAAAATTAGTTGCGTATATTAGAACATTCGATGTTTTGAATATGTCTGGCATAAAAGCTTTTCTGTTTTCACACAACTGGAATCAAAAGGTCTTAAAGCATGATAGGAATCGTGAAAAGACCCGTTAGTCTAACCTCAAATTTATAGAGAATTCGTCAAGCACATCTAATTCCAAAAGCTTTTAGTATTTGAATATTTGCATGTGTGCGAATTACTGAAGGTAACAATTCGAACAAAAGAAAGGATGATTCGATAATGCAACTTATAGAATTTGGCCTCATCCTCATTTTCACTGTATTAATCTTCACTGCGTTTCTCGCATCCATTATTCTTTCAAAACTTGTTAGCCCTCGAAATTCTTCGAAAGAGAAAACCACGAGCTTTGAATGTGGTGAGGAACCAAGCGGGGTTGGTCGGGGGCAATTTGCATTTCGATATTATCCTTATTTGTTGATGTTTTTAGTTTTCGATGTTTCAGCAATGTTCCTTTTTACATGGGCCGGTGCATTCTCTTCCCTTGGGCTTGAGCTACATATCTTTTTGTTAGCATTTCTTCTTATTGTGTTACCCCCGGTCGCTTATGCAGTGAATGTAGCAGGTAAAGCAAAACGGTGGAAGTGACGATGACAGAAGGGGGAAGAGGATTTGTCGGTTCACTTCGTAACGTCTTGAATCGAGGAGTAAATGTAAAGCCAATTCGATATTTTGTAAATTGGTCAAGATTGTATTCCTTATGGCCCGTTCACTTAACTACAGCCTGTTGTAGTGTAGAATTTGGAGCTACTATGGGTTCTCGGTTTGATGCAGAACGGCTTGGTGTTTTACCACTTGGATCTCTTAGACAATGTGATCTTCTGATTATTGAAGGAACTGTTACAAAAAAGATGGCAGAACGGGTTATTCGTATTTACAATCAGATGGCTTCACCACGTTATGTTATCGCTATGGGAGCCTGTGCAATTACAGGCGGAATCTTTCGTGATTCTTACAACGTAGTTCCTGGTGTCAACAAGATTCTCCCAGTAGATGTGTATGTTCCAGGATGTCCTCCTCGCCCAGAGATGCTCGTTGATGCTATTTTAGAACTTCAACAAAAAATTCGAGAATCAAAGGTGACTTTAGTTGATGATTCAAAGTGATGTATTTGAATTACAAGCAGAAATCTGTAAGGTTTTAGCGAATTCTAAACGAATTCGCATAATTGCAATTCTCAAAGATGGCGAGAAATCTGTTACAGAGATTTCCAAAGCTTTGGATATTAGTCAGTCCAACACATCCCAGCATTTGATGATAATGAAAGCTAAAGGTGTTGTCAAATCACGAAGGGAAGGCAGAGAAATCTTCTACAGCATTGCAGTTCCCGAACTCTCTCTAGCATGCGAGTTTGTTGGACGAGCATTGGAGAAGATCATTGTAGGAGCCAGAAGAACTGAATAGGGAGCGGACAGCATTTTGTCAAAATTTCTTAAGAAGCTAGAATCAACCTTCAGGGAAATACCTCTGGAAATCATCGAACACCATCCCAAGCACTCATGGATTCGTGTTCCCGCAGATTCGTTAAAACTCATTGCCCAATTCATAAAGGAGCCATTAGGGTTCGATCACGCAATCTCGGTTTCAATTATTGACGATTTGGAAAACAACCAATTCATTATCGATTATCATCTTTCTTCTGTCTTTAACTCAGAGCTCCATGGAATAATCCTTACATTAGAGGTAACGGTTAACAGAACCACCCCTGCCATACCTTCGCTTCGTGATATTTTTCCCAGTGTTGAATTCCATGAACGAGAAGGTTGGGAAATGTTCGGTGTCAAATTCGAAGGGCATCCTAAGCTTGAAAGACTTCTCCTGCCAGAAAACTGGAAAGGTGGCCATCCACTCCGTAAAGATTTCAAAATGCCAGAGGAATCAACATGAACGAAATCGAGTACAGTATGGGTCCTCAACACTCGGGTACCGGACATATGCGAATGAAAGTCCGCTTATCAGGTGATCAGGTAATCCAAGCTTTGCCAGATCCTGGCTATGTGCATCGGGGAGCAGAAAAGCTCTGTGAATCAAAGGAATACTTTTGGAATATTCCACTTCTTGAACGCGTTTGTCTTCCCGATACTACTCCTGCAGCGTGGGGGTATGTCCTCGCTATTGAGCGTTTAATGAGTTTAGAACCAACTAAACCTGCCCAGTATATGCGGGCATTATTTGCTGAGATAAACCGAATTATCAGCCACCTGTATTGGTTAGCAATTTTCGGAATTTTCCTTGGTCACTCAACCATGTTTATGTGGCCATTTGCAGACCGAGAACCCTTTATGGAACTCGCAGAAGCGATTTCTGGCTCACGATTGACGTATACAGACATCTACCCAACAGGAGTTCGGCATACCCTTCCAGATAACTTTGTTCCACAAATGAAAAAAGTAATCAACCATTTCCGAAGCCGACTTGTTGATTACGAAAGAATCTTTTTCAAGACAGCAATTTTCAAACAACGAACCAAAGAAATTGGGATTCTCACTAAAAGAGATGCAGTAAGATTAGGCACAACAGGACCTGTTTTGCGTGGATCAGGCGTAAATTATGACATCAGGAAAGTTGAACCCTATGGTCCGTATAGCCAATTAGAATTTGAACCAGTTGTCCGAGATGATGGCGATAGCTACTCGCGAGCAATGGTTCGTTTAGAGGAAATGCGAGTAAGTACATCCCTAATAGAACAAATCTTGGACCAAATGCCCTCAGGTGAAGTCCGTCTGAAAACACCCAAGAAAGTTCCACCAGGAGTAGTGTACACGCGAGTTGAATCAGCTCGGGGAGAGCTCGGATATCTTGTAGTTAGCAAAGGCGAAAAACAACCCTACCGCGTTAAGGTAAGTACACCATGCTTCCGACATCTCCCTGCCCTCGAATTTCTGCTCCAAGATATTGACCTTGCTGACATACCAAGCATCTACTGGAGCCTTGATTATTGGCCCCCCAACGCAGACAGGTAGTGAAACCATTATGAACATTTTCGAATCAATCTACATCTTTTTTCAACAGATGTTTTCGTTTGTGATTTTAAATTTCACAACGTTCTTCTTATTAACGATATTTCCTGGTTTCCTCACTATCGTTCTCGCTGCGGCAGCAATTATTTGGTTTGAAAGAAAATTCTTAGCAAAAATGCAGTTACGGGTTGGCCCCCAGTATGCAGGACGTATCGGTGGTATATTGCAGCCCGTTGCAGATTTTTTGAAGCTTATCTTTAAAGAAGGGATCATTCCAAAAAAGGCGGATAGTTTCTTCTATCAACTAGCACCGCTGCTTATTGTTACACTCGCAGCCATCACAGCTACAGTTATACCCGTTGGCCCTAGCATGGTAATTGCCAACCTCGAATATGGACTATTATTCGTTTTTGCAGTGGGAGCCATTTTTCCCGTTCTAGCCTTTCTGACAGCCTGGGCAAGTAATAGTGCATATCCATTTCTCGGAGGTTTGCGAGCCCTCCTTCAGATGATGGCTTATGAGGTTCCCTTGTGGCTTTCAGCTGTGGGCGTAGTCCTTGTTAGTGGATCATTCAACCTCACTGAAATTGTCCAAGCACAAAGCGGGCTTTGGTTTGCCATTCTTATGCCATTAGGAGCTGTAGTCTTTTTCATAGCACTTCTTGTCGAGATTGAACGAATTCCGTTTGATTTACCTGAAGCCGAACCAGAAATCGTCACCGGCTACATGAGTGAATATTCAGGGATGAACTTTGGTCTCATGATGATGTCACAGTACCTTAAACTCTACTTGGGAGCACTTCTTTTCACAACTCTATTTTTAGGTGGATGGATTGTGCCTCCATTCATCACAGCAATGTTTCCATTCATCCCACCATTTGTATGGGCTTTTCTCAAAACAGCGTTTGTGATAGTGCTCTTCATTCTCCCACGAGGAATCTACCCACGTGTTAAACTCTCAAAACTACTCCGACTTGGTTGGAATCGTTTATTCTTCACTGCTATCGTGAACTTGGTTCTAGTTGTCGGATTAATGATTTTCTTTGGAGGTATTTTTTAGTGCCAATCAAAGCATCATGGGCGGGTCTTAAACAGATATTCAAGCGTCGAGTAACCATCAAGTACCCAAGTCAAGAATTAGAACTACCAAAGAGAGAACGTGGTCGCCACGTTTTCTATTTCAATCGATGTATTAGTTGCTCTTTATGTGCCCGTAGCTGTCCATCAGAAGCCATTACAATGCTTGATTATCCCGGAGGAGAGAAACCGAAAAAACATCCTCAGATTGATTATGGATTATGCATTTTCTGTGGGTATTGTGTTGATGCATGTCCCAAGGATGCCCTGAAGCATTCTCGCTATTTCCATTTAGCGAATCGGCAAACTGACCCGTTGGTATTGAGTCCAGATCAGCTAGCAGAGATTCCGGAAGGAGAGAACCATCTCAATCCATCGATAGAGGAATCACTAAAGGAGGAAGACCAATGATCGATCCATTCTACCTACCAGATCTTGCTTTGATCATCATTGGAATTTTAACAATAACCGCCGCAATTGCAGCCCTTGAATCCAGAGAAATCGTATATGGAGCCGTATCCTTAGCGGGCATGTTCTTAGGCATTGCAGGCCTGTTCATCTTATTAGACGCTACATTTGCCGCTATGTTTCAAATTTCAGTTTACATCGGCGGAGTTGTTGTCCTCATTTTCTTTACTATTATGGTGGTTCCCTATGAACAATGGCGCTACCGATTAAAGCGACCTTGGCGCGAATGGAGTATCCCACTGATTATCAACCTGGTTCTTCTAAGTGTTTTGATCTACATCTTCTACATCCCTTCAGTCCTCAATACATATCCGTATCCAGGATTTAGTTGGGATATAACAGACCTTGCATTAACAATTTTACAGGATTATGGAATTGCTCTACTAATCCTTGGACTTGTTCTTGCTTCGGCACTCCTTGGAGCCCTCACCCTTACAAAGAAGGAGGTAGCACCTTAATGGCAACACTCTTCGTTTATCTGCTAATCGTTGCAGCTCTTGCTGCTATTGGGCTCTATGGTTTGACCAGTAAACGAAATGTTATGCGGTTATTCTTCAGTATTGAAATTCTTATGAATGCTGCAAATCTGAGCTTCATAACATTTGGGCGATACGTCCTCTGGGGGATTTCAACACTTGCTGTTACAGGACAAGCTTTGGTCCTGTTTGCAATTGCCCTCGAAGCCGCCGAAGCTGCTATTGCGTTAGCTATCGTTCTTCTTGTCTCAAGAGTCCGAGGCACTGTTGATATCCGAGAACTTCATGAACTGGAGGGTTAACAAGATTGCAAACATTCATTGATTCAGTATTAATCATCCTGCAAACTCACTTACTAGCTCTCGCAATCCTACTTCCCCTCCTCTTTGCAGGAATTATTCAGTTGTTCGCACGCAATAGAGAGCGCATATCATTTTCTCTGAGCATACTTGCCATTACCCTTTCAGTAATCTTCGTGTTTATAAGAGGATTAGATCTCATCCCATTCTCTCCCCTTTCACCCCCAAATGTCATAGAACCACTCCTTTGGATTCCAACCCTTAACTTCGGCTTAAGTTTCATGCTTGATGGACTCAATTTCCCCATTATTATTATCACTGCAATCATAACCGTGTTAATCATTCTCTGGAGCAGGAGCTTTTTTGAAGACAAGAAACGCACTGGAGTCTTCTTTTCCACAATTCTTCTCATGTATGTAGGAATGCTTGGCGTATTTGCGGGTGCGGATCTTTTCCTATTTTACCTCTTTTGGGAAATTACGATAATCCCTGCATATATTCTTGTTATCTTTTGGCGAGAAGTCGGAATCTCTAAAGAAGAAGCTCGAAAAACGGGTATGAAATTTTTCCTTTGGACACACGTGGGATCACTTGTCATGCTTATGGGACTTATTCTAGTCTTTACCCTTACTGGAACAACAAACATGCTTGACATTCCTACAGCATTAGCTAGCCTACCTAGTACATACATCCACATATTGCAATTTGCAGCTGTAACTTTGATTTTCGGATTTCTTGTCAAACTTGGGATCTTTCCATTCCATAGTTGGCTCCCAGACACATATGTCCAAGCCTCCTCACCCGCTACAGCGCTGATTGGGGGGCTTTTAACTAATATTGGAGCCTATGGGCTTATTCGCATTGTAGCAAGCTGGTTCCCAACCATTGTCACCCAATGGTCCTTTCCACTGGGATTGTTAGCTGTAATATCAATTATTTATGGTGGATATCTCGCCCTAGGCCAGACCGAGTTTAAACGCCGATGGGCTTATTCAAGCATAAGCCAAGGGGGATACATTCTTCTCGGAGTCGCCTCAGTATCACTTCTTGGACTAGCAGGATCCACCTTTCATGTTATCAATTCAGCCATTCTCAAATCAGCCCTCTTCCTCACTGCTGGTACATATCTCATGGTGCTGAAAACAACCGATGTTGATTCTCTCCGCGGTATTGGTACGAAAATGCCCTTCACGGGAATCACTTTCCTGGTTGCCGCCTTCGGTATGGCAGGAATACCTTTCCTGAACGGCTTCATCAGTGAAATTCTCATCTTTCTAGGAATCTTTTCAGTATCTAGTGCTTTGATAGTGGCTTTAATTGGTGCAGCTGCAATTATCATAACATTCGCATATGTACTTGGACCCATCTACAAACTTTTTGTGTCATCCCCCGAAAAGGAACAAGCAAAAGCAAAAGATCCGAAACCATGGCAAACAATCCCATTCATTCTGTTGACTATTTCTATCCTTATTTTGGGGATTTGGCCTAACCTCGTCCTAACTCCGATCGGACATTGGGTTGGAACACTCAACTTAGGAGGACCCTAACCATGCTTCCAGGAAGCCCACTACCATTCCCATTCTTACTCATTTCCATTCTTATCCCAGTAATCGCAGCAATCCTTATTCTGATTACGATCATAGCAGGAAAACCCCTTGGGCGAAAAGGCGCAGGAATTATAGCGTCAATTGCTCTAGCAAGTTCCTTCATCATTTTACTGTATGTCCTAACTAGTGTCATAGCTCTTGGGCAACCAGTCTATGAAGAGTACTATTGGTTCTCGATTGGATCTGTAGTTGTCGAATTTTCTCTTCTTGCTGATTTTCTCTGCCTTCCACTTTCCCTGGCAATCGTTGGATTATGTACGGCATCAGCAGTCTATAGCATTGAGTACATCAAAGATAAACACGATTTCGCTATGTACTTTGTCCTCTTGCTCCTCTTCGCCGTTAGTATGCTAGGGCTCACCTTAGCTACCAACCTAATTGTATTCTTCATTTTCTTTGAAGGCATGAACATCCCCGCCTATTTTCTTGTATCAAATTGGGGTACTAAACGAGCTAAAATCATTGGTGTGAAGTATATTCTCTATGTCTTCATTGGAGCAATTTGCATCCTTGCGGCAATCTTCTGGATCTTTGGTATTACAACCGCATTGGGTACCCCAACACTGAATGTTTACGATCTCCCAGCGATACTTGGACCTCTCGCTTCAAGCAGCTTACTTATCATGCAAAGCCTTGCATTACTCTTTTCCATTGGCTTTTTCGTAAAAATGGCCATATTCCCTCTACACTCCTGGCTTCCAGATTTTCACGGCGAAGCACCTGTTCCCATTCACGCTTTACTGAGTGCTGTCATGATTAAGACGGGAGCCTATGGTTTCATACGCATTGTTTACTTCTTCTTCCCGTGGGTCATAATACAAGCTTCACTTCTTCTCGCGGTATTAGCCATCTTCACGATGCTTTGGGGAGCAGGCATGGCTTTAGTTCAGACTGATTATAAACGCGTCTTAGCCTATAGTTCCGTGAACCAAATCGGCTATATCCTTCTTGGTTTTAGCACTATGAACATTTTTGGAATTACAGGCGCTCTTTTTCACATCCTAACGCATGGACTGGCTAAAGGCGTTTTACTCTATACTGCAGGTTCTGTGGTTCATTCTGCTGGAACGAAACTTATCAACAAGATGGGGGGGCTTGCTTCCAAGATGCCATTGACTGCTACATTGAGTACAATAGGTGCATTGGCAATTGCGGGAACTCCACCACTAGCCACAATCGTTAGTGAAATCCTCATATTCATTGGCGTTTTTTCAGTTGGCATCTATTATCCAGTATTCACTTTCATAGGAATTATTGGAATAGTCTCCACCGCGTTGACAGCTGCCTATTATCTTTGGACAGTTCGAAGGATGTTTTTTGGTCCTCCTTCTCAAAAAATGGATAAAATGTATGAAGATTATCTTGCGGGTGATTATATTCCATCAGAAGGTATTCCGCGAAAATTTGTAGATGTTCAGGAATCACCACCCATAATGACTATCCCCATGCTCATCGTGGCTTTACTTGTGATTCTCTTTGGG
>JBHLSA010000050.1:0-9865 GCA_048882025.1 Candidatus Thorarchaeota archaeon
GACGAATTCGATTCGTTGGTCGAGTGGACTTTCGAATAATATCGGATCCCTTTCGCCACTGATTCGTAAGGGGGGGACCGCTACTAGACGCAAGATGGTCCAGGGAAGGGTGCTGGCCCGAAGAGCGGTTTCGCATTGGGCTTTTGGTGTGGTATAGGTGTCAGTCGGGTGAAGGGGATCATCAGCTTTTCTGGGGGGAGGGAGATGCATGGTTGGTCCAAAAACGGATACTGAACTGGCATAGATGAATTTTGGTTTTACTGGTAAGGCTTCTGCGGCTTCTATTAGTCGCATTGTTCCGCCAACATTCACCGCATGGGTAAAGTCGGCGTCGGTTTCACTTTTGGGTGGAAGGATTGCTGCTAAATGAATGATGCACTCGACGCCCTCAACGATGTTCTTTATGGTGTCAACGTCTCGGACATCGCCCCAAACAGTTTCAAAATTACCATACTGCTGCAATTTCTGGGCGGTTTTCTCGTTTGGTTTTGTGGGCAAATCAAAGCATCGAATCTGATGGTTCTGTTCGAACAAGGCTAACAGTGTACTTTCCCCAACATTTCCAAAGGCACCGGTTAATAACACTAACATGGAGACGAAATACTGGGATCTTCCTCTTTAACTCTAACTCAATTACATGTGGGTCACCAAGAAGGAATATATGGAATAGAGTGCTGGCGTGATTTTATGTCATTTATCGGTGTTTCTTGCTCGCTGACAAATATGCACAGTAAGGGTTCAAAGCGGAAAAGGGTCAGTGTTAGCAGATTTTCAGAATTTCTTTCATTCTAATATGTTGAGGGTGGTAAAGTGGGTGAGCCCTACAAAAGGTAATACCCTCAAGTAATTTGGAAGTATTCCACGTTGGTTGTTGATTGGCTGATGGATTGGGACGCCACATAAGATGGATTGTGAAGCAATCATCACGATGCTTGGTTCTATGGGAAACCGTGATTGATTCTACGGTCTTGAAGTTGTAGAGTTCCATGTGGTCTTTTTTAAGCCAAGGGCTCCAGTGTTCAGTGAGTCCGATGGTAACGAAGGCTTTTGTCTCCTTGTGTTCTTGGAACATAGCATTCATGAGGTGTTGTCCAAGCCGGTAGCCTTTGGCTTTTCGTAACACCCAAAGGCAGTGAAGGACAATCATCTGTTCTCCATAGATGGGGTATCCGGAACCTTCGATTGGGGCATATTCAATTTGACCAACGGTCACACCATTTAAAATCAGAATTTTTTTTCGAAGTCCGTTGGGAATGGCTTGTTGGAGGTAGTCGGCGCGTTGTCGATATTTCTTTGCAGGCATTGGGGCTAGGCATCGATAAAGTAGGGTTTCGAAGTGGGGCGTTCGGGTGATGTCCACAATTTTGATGTCAATCTGGGGGCTCATTGGGTATGCTTACTAAATGGTCCTTAAAGAAGCATTTGGGTTACGAAAATAGAATACATTGCGCAGCGTGCAGGCGTATTCCATAGTTGCTTTTATCCACTCGGTCTTTTGGGAGGCCACGTCTTTATCGCTTACTTTTGGGTATTTGGATTGCCGATTTCCAAAGCTATTAAGTGTTTGGAGAGACAAGAGACGTGGTTGGGAAGGTTTGTGTCGCGGATTGGGTTGAGTAGTATCATTTTTTGCATTTTATTGTTTAGTGGGTCAGGGTGGTTGGTAAACGTTGGGCTATTATCGTGTCAGAGTGGTGGTGCCTCTGATTTATGGGAATATGATGTGGAACCCGATTTGGATTTGAAAATAACGTGGAGTCAGACGTTTGGGTATGCAAGTGATGATTCTGGGATGGCGGTTCTTGAAGTGTCTGAGGCGGGCCCATTGGTGCTGGGTACTCGAGGGGCTTTAGAAGTGTGGCTTCTGCAAACTGATTGGTGGGGCGCACTACTTTGGAATGCGACATACCACGAGGCTGGGGGTGGCACGCATCAGGCCCAGGCGGGGATTGTGTGTCAGGACGGTGGGTATGCGATTCTCGCAGCGAATCATATTTCTACAGGAGCTGATGCGATGTGGGCTGCCACCTGGCTTTTACGATTGGATGCAGAGGGTACCTTGCTGTGGAATCGCACTTTCCACTATTACATGTGGGATGTATGTGCTGAACTTGTTGAATGTGATGATGGTGGGTTCTTGCTGGGTGGCTATATCCTCTACAATCCATTTTTCCTTGAAGATCCGCCTGCACGGTTTGAGGCATGGCTTGTCAAAACGGATTCGGCGGGGAATATTTTGTGGAACTATACGTATGGAGATTACACTCTACATCTGGATGCAGCGTACAGTCTTGTGAAGTGTTCAGCGGGTGGCTATGCTTTTGCCGGAACAACTGCGCAGGATCCCCGCGGATTGGAAATGTGGTTAGTACGGGTTTCAAATAATGGAACTCTTCTATGGCAAACCACCTTTGGCGGAGAAGGGGACGATGAGTGTTATGATCTCGTAGAGTGTGAGGATGGCGGATTTGTTCTCAGCGGGTTTGTGAAAGATACCGTGACTAATGCACCTGCTGCAATTGCCCTCAAAACGGATCAAAATGGAATGCAACTATGGAATTGCACATCGCCAGGGCTGGGCGAAGCACAAGCCCAATCCTTAGTAGCGCTTTCTAATGGAAACTTTGCCATTACAGGAAGTACTGGTTACACCTCGATGCCTCATGATGTCTGTTTCTGGCTTATTGACCAAAATGGGGAGCATCTCTATAACATGACCATGGGTGGTTTGGAAGACGATCGAGGACGTTGTATTGCTATGAATTCGACTGAAAGCTTCGTGATTACCGGGTATACCGAAAGCTATGGGGCTGGAGAACGGGATCTTTGGTTACTGTTTATCTCTGAAATTCCACCTCCTTCTGGTGATGGCTGGCGTAACCTCCTTTTTCTCCTTCTGGGAGTAGGAATTGGTGTAGCTGTTATCCTAATTGTTGTAGTTCTCATCTTTATCCGACGTAGAAAAACAGAAGAATAATTACTTGAAAGTTCAACCTGTTTCGCGGTGGACTGGGGGGGGGCTCTCTTTTGACTTTTTTTTGGGTGTTGGGATTTTTATTTGGTTGGTGTTCTTATTCGGGTTCCGAATAGTGCGTGATTATGGAAGGTGTCGAGAATATCATAGGCGATATTATCGGCGTGGTCGCTGATTCTTTCGAGGTTTCTAAGGGTTTCGGTGAACATCATATCTGCTTGAGGTGCGCAGACGCCTTCGGTTGATCTCTTGATGTGGGCACGTTTGAATTTTCTCTCCATAAAATCAACTTCGTCTTCTAACTCCACGGCGCGTTTGGCTAGCAGTTCGCTTTTCTGTTTCATTGCGGTGATGGCTGTGGAATAGCTCTCTTCGACTTTTTCAAATAATTTGGATAATTCCTTTTTCGCTTTCGCGGAGAACGGTATTTGTTCGTCCATTTTTCTTAGAGCAAACTCTGCAAGATTGTTTGTCATATCGCCTACGCGTTCGACATCGGTTATGATATTCAGTAATTTTATTCGCCACAATTTCTGTTTCTCGGCTAGGTCCTCTTCTCGAATTTTGTCAATGAATAGTTCGGTGGCATCGCAATATTCATCCACTTCGTCTTCTAATTCTAACACTTCTTTAGCAGCCGTTAGTTCTTCATCAACTAGTGCGGTTTTACTAAGATCTAGCATTGTGAGGGTTTTTTCGGCTATGCGAATTACTTCTCGCTCTGCTTCTCTCAAGGCTAGTTGTGCCACGTTAAGCATTTTTTCATCAAAGAAGTGTTTTGGTTTGAGTTCTCCTTCTTTCTTTGGGATCGCTCGTTCGCAGAACCATACTAGGGCACCGACGAAGGGAATGAATAGGACGCTTACAATCACGTTAAAGATTGTGTGGGCATTGGCTATCTGTCTGGGAAGTTCTGGGCTAGTCAGAGTGACGAGGCCTGCGAAGGGGAAGAGAAATGGAAGGAAAACGAGAACGCCAATTACGTTTATCAGTGCCTGAGCCAAAGCGGTCCGTTTGGCAGGTGGTGAGGCTCCCACGGCCGCGAATAATTCAAGGAATGTGGTTCCGATGTTTGCACCCATAATAATGGCTATTGCGGCTTCCAGATTAATGGCGCCTGCCCTTCCAAAGGCGATTACAAGGCTGGTGGTTGCCGAGCTACTTTGGGTGACACCAGCTATCAAAGCACCTATGAGGACGCCAATTAGTGGATTTTGGCCATAAGTGTTGATTAGGTAAACAAAAATCGGGAGATCTACGAGCGGTTCTATCCCCACCCCCATAAGATCCATTGCCAGAAATAACAATCCCAGGCTAAACACGACTTTGGAGACGAATTTCACCTTTTCATTCTTAGAAAGGAAGCCTACAAAGAAGGCTATGGCAATCAAGGGAAAATAGGCCAAGCCGATATTGAATGAGACAATTTGGGCAGTTATGGTAGTGCCTATTTCAGAGCCCAGCATGACATTTACAGATTGCCGAAAAGTCATGATTCCAGCGTTGACCATGCCTATCAATGTTAGAACCGTGATGCTTGAACTCTGCGTCATTACCGTGGTGGCAGTTCCCACTCCCATGCCTTTCACGGGGTTATCCGTGGCTCTTTCTAAAATCTTGACAACCCGTGGCCCCGTGATTTTGGCCAGGCTATCGCTGAGCAATTTAACACTATACATAAAGATGGCTAGACCACCGACAATAGTGAACACGATGGCCAAAATGTCCATGGCTCCCATTGCATGCTTCTCTATAATAAGATATATGCCGTTCAAAATCGGGCTGCACACTGTTTGTTGTTTGACTCGAAATGTTAAATTGATAATGACGAAATGCTAGATTTCACTTCTTGTTGTAAGTGTTTACAACTGAAAGCTTGTTATGAAATGTTTTCGAATGCTCGTTGCTGAAGAATAGAGAATAATATTGGCCTGTCATGCTTCATGGGCTCGGCTTCTTTTTAGGTTTCTTCGTCGCTTTCTCTGTGAGTGGTTCAGTGTGAATGATGATTTGGGAAAAAAGGGGGAGGGTTTCACGAATTTCATCTTCGAGTAGGGTGGTAGCAGTATGAATCTCTTCAATAGTGTGCTTTGGACGGGCTTCACAATGAAAGGTGAGATTGTATAATTTGGGTGATTGAGGAATGAGTTGTAAGTCATGACAGTTGTGTAAAACAGGATTCTTCTGAATAAGTGAGCGGATTCTAGCTTCAATTGCACTTAGGTCTTCAACGGGTGGACTGGGCGTCTTACGTGGTTCAAGGTGCGTTGTTATTTCATCAACAAACGAGAACTCTGATTTAATATGTGCTTCAAATTTTTCGATAAGCTGATGCGCTTCGGCAAGACTCATTTCCGGATCGACCTCAAGGTCCAACACGAGCATGTTTTGCCCTTCGGTATTAAAAACCTCTATGCCATGGACGTCTATAATCCAGGGAAACTTCTTGGCTTCACCACGGAGGTTGTGAACCAATTCGGGGTGTTGTTTTGTTGCTAAATCCATGTGGACTACGACATCCGCACGACCAACGATTTGTTCTGCTGTCTTTCGGGCTTTAACACTAATGTCGTGTGCAACCGCATGGGAAAGTGCTGGTTCCACATGACATACGATGTCGACAAAGGTGATTGGACCGGCCTTCCGTAATCTGACCCGGCTACAATCTTTGATTCCCTCAATTTGTTCAATGGCCTGCTGAATGGGCGTAACCAACTCCGAAGGTGCACGATCTAATAGTATATCGATGGTTTCGCGACCAAGTTTGAAGGTTATGTACAAAACGACGAAGGCGACCCCGATTGCTGCCAGTGGATCTCCAAGGGGAAATCCAAGAAATGTGAAAACTAATCCTATTAGGACTACGCTGGAACTGAGAATGTCTGTACTGAAATGTAGGGCGTCTGCTTGTAAGGCTTGGCTGTCATATTTTTTGGCGACGCGTTTTAAGGCACGTGAGCGAGAATAATCAATGATAATGGCAAAAATGACCACCCCAAACGCTAGTAAATTGACTTCTACAACAAGATCCTGAAAGATTATGCGGCGGAGGGCTTCATAAATAATCCAAATTACTGTAATCAATAGCAGAATGGTCTCGGTAAGTGCTGAGAGATTCTCTACACGCCAGTGCCCATAGTGGTGGTCTGAATCAGGAGGCTGGGCGGCTTTGCGCACTGCATACAAGGTAATGCCTGCTGCAAATAAATCCAGTGCTGAATGCAGGGCTTCTGAAAGGATACCTAAGCTATTGGTCCAAAGACCTACTACTAGTTTTGTGATTGTAAGTACAATCGCCGCAACCACAGATGTAAATGCTACCCACTGCTTTTCGTCCATGCCAAAGCGAACATGTTCTTCTGTAGGTGGAGTGGGATTGATCATTGTAAGACCAGCAAATTATGAATCTGTATTGCCGCACCTATGCCCAAACATCTACCCATTAAGGTTTCTATTATTGGAACTAGCCAAGTAATGGAGAAAATAAGGGGGCTTCAGTTTATCTTCTTGTTGATTGGTCCTAGTAGAAGGGCTAAACCTTCCTTGGAACTCCCTTTTTTCTGTTCATATTATTTAGACTGCAAACATTTCTTGGGTCAATTTGTAAAGGCGGATACTAAGAAACACTGCAAGAATTAAAATGAAGATTCCAACACCTATCATGAGTGGATTAATTATGTTGATCTGGGGTGGGCAGGGGGGTGGAGGATAATAGCGTTGAGCCAGGACATGTAGATCAACCGTTTCTGTCATGTAGTTGTAAAGTACTTCTATGGTACAATTGTTAATCTCGAAACTGAGTTCTAATTGATTGAAAGACACTTCTGTAAAATAGGTGGCATTGCTAATTTGTGCAACGATACCTGTGGTACCAGTAATGGTGATGATACAGTTGGGAAGGGCACCCATCCAGCTGATTCGAATGATGGTACAATAACCAAGCGATTCAGTGATGTTGGGGGTGCTCGGGGTAAGGGTTCCTTCCAGTTGTCCTTCAAAAGTGGTTTCATAATAGGGACCGGGACAATTATAAGATGGGTTTGGAAAAACGAACCCAATCCCCACAAAAAGGCTTCCGACAACGTATAGAATGAGGGTAGTTACAAAAAGACGTTGCCATGATCGTTGAATTCTTTTCAAATTCGTCAAAACCAAACCTCCTGCTGCGAATTGGCACTTGTGGTTTAAATGGGTTTCATTAGCCACAATTGTTTTTTGATTGGTTGAAAAGAGGGAGGATTACCGTGTTCGGCGTTTCCAGTAGATGATGCTAATAATGATAGTGATGCAAATGCCAACACTGAGGGGAAGAAGTATTAGGCGGGGGTCTAGAGGAGGTGGAAGTGGGGGTGTTGCGGGCATGATGTAGCGTTCCACAAGGTAGCCATCGTCGATATTGTTGCTATTGCCCGTGATTACTACTACAAGATCATGGCTAGGAATGACCCAAATGTATTGGCCTAGATAGCCGCGGGCACAGTAGGCGCCAAGACGGGGGTAGGTCCACCATTGGTAACCATATCCATTACTGTCAGGTGTATTAGGGATGAAATCATGGTGGTTCGTTGATGCGGTAAGGATCCAGGAGAGAGGCACAACTGTTTGCCTTTCCCAGGTTCCACCACGGAGAGCCAAGTATCCAATTTTTGCAATGTTGCGTGGGGTAAGGTATAAATCAGAACCACCCATGGCATGGCCATTCGAATCACTGGGCCAAGCATAGTTGGTGATGCCTATGGGTGAGAAGAGATATTCGTTAGCGAAGACACTTGTATTCATCCCAGAGGCTTCGGAGACAATAGCAGACAGTACATGGGACCCCCCTGTATTGTAAACCCAAACATCACCAGGAGCATATTCCATAGGTCGATCAAGGACCCATTGCACCCAATCACTACTGTTAACACAAGCGGAATAATCGTTGAGCGGGTGACCCCAGGGGTAGGATGATTCATCCCAGGGAAGGCCGGACGTCATGGTGAGCAGATGTTCAATTGTAATAGCTTCTTTTCGGGAGTCCATGTTCGCGAACATGCGGTCGGGAAAATAATCTAGAACAAAATCCTGTACACTGCTAATATGTCCTTGGGCTAGTGCGATACCTACTAGGAGCGATGTAACACTCTTGGTACAAGAGTGGATTTCGTTAGCTTGATCCACTCGACTAGGATCACCAAAGTAATTCTCATAGACCAGGTATCCATTACGCACTATCAGCAAAGAGAAAATATCATCACGCCAGGTGGTTTCATTAATGTAATCTTCCATATTCTGAATAGTTTCAGCATCTATCCCTTGTGCTTCCGGTGTCGATAGTTCCCATTCCGTTGTGGGCCAAGGGCCAGGAGTCGAGGCTGTAGACATAGTCAGATTCTGTGGGGAAATAATCATAGAAAAGGAACAAAAGAGAAGTAAAGCCAGAAATAGAGGAACACGCACTTTCAATACTGTGCACCCTAACATTCGCCAAAAATTTCATGTTGATAAAGTTATAGATATCAGCAAGCAGCAAGCGGATTAAGCCGATAACGCCACTGGTGATGAACGATGACACAATTGTCTACATTAGACGTTTCGAATGCTGAACTAATTGCTCAAATGTTGGGAAAAATTTCTGGAGGTCGCGTTTTAGATGTGTGTACTGGAAAGGGTAGGTTCATCTCACTTCTAATGAAAACATTGAAAGATTATACAGAGTTTGTGGGTGTTGATATATCAATACAGGACTTAGAGGCAGCTCAGGAAAATCTACAGAAACAACCTGTTCAATTGCTGAAAATGAGGGCGGAGAAGTTAGCTTTTGAACAAGGAGAGTTCGATACTGTATGCATAGCCAATTCTTTGCACCACTTAATTGATGTTCCAACTGTTCTCGGAGAAATGAAGCGTGTACTAAGACCGGGTGGATGGTTTATTGTGAAAGAAATGTATCAGGGGGGCAATCAAAGTGAGGCTCAACTCACAGAAATTTTAGAGCATCATTGGACGGCAAAAATTGATAGGGCCTCTGGAATTTTCCATAACGAGACCTTGACCTGTCAGCAAATCCAAGAATATCTTGAATACCTTGGATTATGGACAATTACCATCTTTGATACATCCTGGAGTGTAAAATGCCTTTTCTGCTCAAGCAAAACTGACTGTGAGAACCCGAAGAGCCAGAAGGTGCTTGAGATGTTTTTTGATGGTATTGATGAAAATCTTGAGCGCTTAAAAGAGATTGAAGGGGGGAAAAGCTTCTGGGCGGAAGGAAATCAGCTCAAAGAACGGGCAAAGCAAGTAGGCGTCAGCAACGCCTCTTCACTTTTCATTATTGGCAGGAAATAAGAGTATAATAAACAGTCAGAAGAACAATGAAAGGCAAGTCAGTGCGCCATCACATTTCTCAAACTCGCTCATGTCTAAAACCACAGTATCAAAACCCGCTTTCTTAATCATTGCTTGCGTTTTTGGGTGTCCTTTGGCGATTAATACGGTATCATTGACTGTTAATGTATTTGCAGCGTATGCCTCGTCATCAGGAATAACGAGAACCTCAAAGGGATCTAATATTGAATACGATGTGATGGCTTTGATTGCTACTATTATATTCTTATTTAGGTGGGTAATGTGACTTTTCAAATGAATGATGTTCTTATCATCGATTGTGATGATTGGAATATTGATGATGTCCTGTAATTGAATGACACCAGCGACATTTGTTCGCTGTGTGATCCCACAAATCAAGTTTTCCGGCAGGTGAATAACATCTCCACCCTCTAATGTGGCTGGAGCTGTTATGTGCTTGATGCTTAGATAACGCTTCAGTTGTTGCTCGATGGCTGCAACTTCTCCACGACGGCTAGGTTTAGCCATCCGTCCAATGATTGCCTTTTGACCAACAATAACTGC
>JBHLSA010000051.1:0-8546 GCA_048882025.1 Candidatus Thorarchaeota archaeon
GGTTCCGGTCAAGAATCAGATCTTCAAGCCGACTACAATGCTTTAGAGGTGTCAAATCAAGTTCTAGAAGCTCGTTCCAATTAAGACTAACTTCTTGAAGGTTTGTACAATGTTGAAGGGAGGAAAGATCAATTTTCTGTAATTGATTATCTGAAAGATGAAGCTCTCGAAGCTTCGTACAGTTTTGAAGCGCTATCAAATCGATTTCAGCCAACTGGTTATTACTTAGCCCCAGATTACGTAATCGTTTACAATGTTCGAGCGAACTAAGATCGATTTGGGTTAATTGATTCCCACTTAACCGCAGACTCTTCAGGTTAGGACAGTATTGAAGAGGCGTAAGATCAATTTGGGTCAAATGGTTTCTTCGCAAATCTAGCTCCTCAATTTCTGTAAGACGGTCGATAGACCAGAGGTCTAACTCAACAATACCCAGTCCATAAAATACGATATTCGTTTTTTCCGGAGAAACCTGGACTTGCACCTTATCTCCTTCTAATGTAGAATATTTAAGGACAATATCTTCCACGAGATCAAAATCTCCTTATTCAGACTCTGCACTACATTTCTCAGCCTTCTTTTTGTACCTTGGGTATACAACAAACTACCAAAAAAAGCCCAATTTTAATAAAAGACACTAGAAATCAGATTTTAGGAATTTAGTAACCAACGACGTGAAATAACTCTTCTCTTTTATGATATATTTCAAAAGAGCAAATATGTCTTCGAAACCTCTTCGAATGCCGTTTAACGCCCGAAAAAAGGGCTTGCTTAATAAAAACAGATCAGTCTGCTTTACGAACAGCAACACATGTTCTCACATTATGAAGATGAAAACTCCTCTATTCATAAGAGGTTTTTAAAAGCTATTAATGAAATGCTGATGCAAGTTTTTAATTTTCTCACAAAAATTTTTTTATGAAACTCGCCCTACCAAATTTATCGAATAGTGAACAAGAAATCTATGTTTAAGAACTGGATTAGGCTTTAATAATGACTAAAAATAGAAATAACCCGGTTATACGTCGATTAGGAATATCAACCTTTATGGGTTGTGCAAAGACCTTAGAAGCATTTTTCCAACGTTGTGCAACACTTGGCGTTGGCTTTGTTGAAGTGCAATGTGAAAAACCACTGGCACTCCCTGTGGATGTATCTCCCCTAGAACGTAAACAGATCCGAGAACTTCTGACCTCCTACGCTCTCACTCCCATTGTGCATGCCTCTTATTACGACGTAAATATTGCTAGCCTCAATCCGCAGATAGGAACTGCATCTATGCAACAAATCCAAGAAGCCATCATATTTGCTGCTGATATCGACGCAACTATAGTTGACCTCCATCCAGGCAACCTGCCAGGAGACTACCCTAAACGCTGCTTACAACAAAGTCGGAAAAACCTACTAAAGCAACTTTCACACCTCATGGAGATTGCAGAAAATCTGCAAGTAATAGTGTCTGTTGAAAACAAACAGCGCGGGCACAACCTCCAAACAATTTCCACCGTGGATGAACAACTAGCAATAATTCGAGAAATATCCTCTAAATACTGCCGAGCAACCTTTGATGTGGGCCATGCAAATACATACTCCTGTGACCTTAATGACTATGCACGACGTATTGTGCCATATTTAGTGAATGTCCACCTCCACGATAACAACGGTACCAAGGATGAGCATCTTGCGCTAGGTCGAGGAAATATCGACTTCAAAAGCATACTGAAAATATTGGATGCAGTGCAATATTCTGGACCATTTATAATAGAGGTTAAGTCGTGGGCTGGCATCCAAAGCAGTATACGAACCATAACCAAACTCGTATCAAAATAGCATTTAGATTGTTTTTCTCCACGTTCTAATAATCCGCCATCCCAATTCTGAGAACGTAAGAACCACTAATATTATTAAAAAAAATAACATTGCCCAATTGAGTATTTGAGCGCATATTCCTGCAATAAAGATTAGGAAGAGTCTGACATCACGACCTGCAATAATGCGTGGATATGCCATATTGAGCGTGGCTTCTGCTCGTGCAGTAGAATAACTAATACCATAGGATCCAACAAGGGCAAGAAATCCAAAGGAAACTACCAAAACACTCCAGATTTGGGGGTTCAACACGACACTCAATGGAAGGACTGATGCATAGAGGAGAATAAAGACAGTCATCCCCAAAATTATGAATCCATCAGCAATACGATCTAAAATAGCGTCTAGAACTGCACCAGATTTTGATTCCCGACCTGTGGCACGAGCGATTTCTCCGTCACAGCCATCAAGGATGCTGCCAAGCTGAACTAGACTCCCTCCAATTATAGGAAAAGGCGTAGCCAGGAGAATCCCTCCAAGGACACTTATTACATTGCTGACCACAGACATTTGATTGGGTGTAACATCAAATCGCGACTCTAAAATCACTCGGGTAATTCGTCGTGAGATATGACGATTCAAGTGTTTAGCGACGATCCCATCGGTCGGTTTTTCATAAGATTTCTTCTGCCCCTCCACCGGTTCAGTCATCTCCTTATCACCCTCACTAATCGATGCAATAACATTGAATCTCCACATTGTTATAGGAACACATCGATTGAATTCTCCAAGGCGTTTCGCCATTACAGATTTTCTAATACTTCTTTTGCTAAATCGAGATCTTCCTCTGTGTCAATATCAAACCAAAACAATCCTGATACATCACATGCCCACAATCGTAGGCAATCAGGAATTAACCTTTGCCAACATTGATTCAATGTTAAAAGATGGCCATCAAAAGAAAGAGAACGCATCTTCACAAGTACTTCTGCATCAAGGACAAATACGCCGGTATCGAAGGCGTTGTGCTTCTGAATCTGTTTCCCGATATCGCAAATGTATCCATTTGAATCAACTAGGACGCGTGTTGCATCTCCTAAAGGCTGTTCATGTTGTGGGAATTGATCAACACACAAAAAGGGGTACCGATCGATGTTTCTAAGTGCCTGCCGAATTAATGAGTGTTCAATAACGTGATCCCCCATGAGTAAAAAGAACGGGGCATCCTTTTCAAGCAAAGGTTCAGCAGCCAAAACTGATGTGGCATTACCCCTTTCGAATTCAAGATGATCTACGTACCGAATCTGAACACCATAACTAGCACCCTCACCGAAATAATCACGTATCAGTTTCCCGTGATATCCCACAACGATAATGATGTCGGTTACATCTAATTGGCGCAAACTGTCAATCGCATATCCTAATAGTGGCTCTCCAAAGATTTTTACCAATGGTTTGGGACGATTATCAGTCAATGGATGAAGTCGTCGACCACGTCCTGCAGCAATAATCACTGCTTTCATATTTTACCCTCCTTGAAAACATAACAAACTCACTACGGATTCGGAAAAATTCCCCCTCAGTTCAATTGAAGACGGCGCTCGTGGGCTATATTACCCTAAGCTCATCTAGCTTCGTCTTTGTCTCCATGTAATTCTTCACTAATTCGGCATCATCTCTGCCACCTGGCGAGACGTACCATACCGTGCTTCTCCAGTATCGACCCTTGTATTCTACTGAATGAGAATCTGGTTGGGGTGCAGTTAATATGGTGACTTGACGACGTGTCATCCATCCCTTGAGAGAGGTAAGTCTTCGCTTATGCGTTTGAATAGCGGGTGCATCAAGACTCATTTCTCAAACCAATACTCGTGTGAGTGATATGCATTTCGTATTATTTTTGACCGTTATAATTTTTAACCGATAGGTTATTTTATATATGTTACCTAAAAATCTTTGGGGAACTTGTTTACCATAAGTTAAAAATAAAATGCGAGTGTGAAAGAATGTCTAAAGTACAAAAACGGAAAGCTCGCTCAGTGAGCCATACAAAGTCGGCCTCAATGCTAGTCCACCCAATAACAGCAAGCATTCTTCGCCGCCTTGCAGAAAGCGAACATTCGATGAGCGAACTCTCAAAAATCCTAGGACTCAGCAAAAGCCGAATCAGATATCATCTGAACCGTCTCGAAGATGAAAAACTCATCGAACGGACACGCGAAGAGTATTTCCGAGGTGGTCTACGAAAATATTACCGGGCCATCGTTGGTTTGCAAATACCACGTCTTGCAGTGCTTTCAAAGGCTGAGAAGGAAGCACAGCTTCTCCCCATCAAAACCTTTCTCTGGGGTTATCTTTTTGGTAAATTTGAAGGTCATAACTGGGACTATAAACAACTCGTCGGCCGGCATATTGATGACTATGCTCAAGAAATCGCAGAGACTATTGAAAATATGATTGATGAGGATAAAGGGATCGAAGACGACACGGCAGACCTCCTCTATTTTAAACTTCTTAGCCAATTAGCTAAGTTGCATCTTGAGAAACAGAAAATCAAATTAGAAACGCTGGGTCTAACCCAGCACGAAAATCAATCAACCTAACTTTGTTTTAAGTAGAAACACGCATCTTCAAACTCTGGGTATTGAGTAAGTTTACCAAACACGTTTGAGAAACGCAAACCTATGAGATCGGAACTCCATTAGTCCGTCCCATCAAAGAGAGGCTAGTTAATCTTCCCAATGAATTCGAGAAGATTCGGTAACAAAGTAATTCTTCTGTGCTATTCAGGATCCATACATTAGGCCGGAAGCGTCCTCGATTAAACTCACGATCTTCAATTTAATTTTCAGCATATTCCGCTAGGTGCATTCCACACTAGCCACTTTCTAGCACTTGTACATTGAATGCATAATAACTTCGTTATGCAGTGTACCAACCATGATTTTCCTTATAATCTAATTTTTAACAAATCAAATAACTTAACCTTTGATAGAATTTGAAGCGCTTATTCCACGACATCAAAATCGGGGAAACCTACATGTGCCAAAGTATTGTGTGCAGAAGAGGAGTGGTCAACACGTTGAAGTTTTCATTGGCGTAGTTCAATTATGAATCCATCTTTAGATAGAAAAGAAATCACGGATAAGAATATTTTAATAAGACAAAATATACAATATATTTTGACAAATTAAAATATAAAGAGGAGGTTGTTACTTGTCAATTTACGAAGCAGAAGAGTCTAAAGCAGTGGATGAAGACGTAACTTCGTTGAAACGGAGTTATTCTTCATTAAGTGGTTGGATAAGGCGAAAGAACATCCATATATTTCAACGCCCACAACCAGATGCGAACTTTGTCTCATACCAAGGTCGCCTAGTGAAAAAAGCAGCTTGGTATAAGTCACCAGGTGGTCATGAAGACAGGGACCTTGTTCGAAGATACTTAGAAACTAAAGCGACACTTGAAAAAGTAGGCGAAATCTAGTTCAAATAATACCTCTAATCTCTCGCACACTAGAAAGGCTATTCGCAATAACACTAAACACGAAATCCCCCTCAAATACCAAAGGGCTTTGACCTAACAAACTAGAGTTAAAAGATGATGAGTAATTCCACATCGAAATATTTTGCATTAGGAGAATATCTTCTTAATCATAGTGGGGATAACACCCAATTATCTTTTTCAGATCTTGAAGAGATTCTTGGGTTTCCTTTACCAAAATCCGCTCTAATGTATCGTACATGGTGGACTAATGATAGAACTCATTCGCACGCTAACAACGGCTGGTTGTCAGTTGGTTGGCGAGTATCAAATATTAACTTAGAAAATGAATCCGTGCATTTTAACCGTAGTGAAATCCTGAGATTGCATCCACCAATCACTATATCTAAGATAGTTCCTCTAGACAACACTTTACCAACGATCGAGAGAGTAAGAAGGTTTGAAGCCAAGGCAAGGGATATTCTATCAGATTATCTCCAAACAAAATTACGTCCAAGATTGATTCAGCCAGTGAAAAGACTCTTTGATTTTGTGTCACAGGATAAGCAAATTATCGGTGATAGCAAGTATTTTTCAATGAAAGGAAAACGAATCCAATCAACCAAATATTCAGCAATTTCAGAAAACGTGTGGTTTTTAGAAAGAGTATCAGCAAAAAGGAAGTTCCTAGTATTTGGAAATAATCGAGCAGTCCCTGAAGGATGGCTATCCCGTTATGGCCATTTGATACAGAAAATTGAATTCTTCTTTTTAGATGACCATAATCAACTCCTACTGATGAATTCAGACCCAAAAGCCAAATGAAATAGTTGTGGAAAATGGATAAAGCACTCCGAATTACCGAAAGTACACTGCCTACTCATAAAGCAAAATCATTGATGACCAGACACGACGCCAAAGAAAAAGGATCATGCATCGAGTGTGGCTCTGAAATCCCAATTCGCGATGCAACACGCGGTGAGCTTATTTGCTCTCAATGTGGATTGGTGTTGAGTTCGAATCTCATTGATTTGGGTCCAGAATGGCGGGCTTTTACGAAAGAGCAAAGTGACCAACGTCGACGCGTCGGAAAACCAATTAATTTTGCTCGTAGTGATAAAGGGCTGACAACAACTTTGGGTTTGGGGTATAGTGATGCATCAGGACGAGCAATTCCAGCAAATCGCCGTGCAGACATTTCTCGTATGCGGAAGTGGCAACAACGAGTTCAACGGCACACAAGTTATGAGCGAAACTTAGCAGTAGCCATGACTGAATTAAGTCGCGTTACCAGTCAAATGAATCTCCCCAACATGGTTAAAGATTCAGTTGCCATTATTTATCGGCGTATTCTTAGTAACAACCTTATCCGTGGTCGCACCATCGAAGGCATTATTGGAGCCTGCATTTACATTGCATGTAGAACGCATCGAATTCCCATCACGCTCAAGGAGATTTCACATCAAAGCCGGATTAAAGCGAAGAAATTAGGACGATGCTATCGATTCATCATGCAAAAATTTGACGTTAGAATTCCTTTAATGTTACCTCAAGATTTTATACCCCGTTTTGGTGAAGCGTTGAGATTACATGCACGAGTGCAAAGACGTGCCAAGGAAATTCTTACTGTGGCCCGAAAAAAACAAATCACATCCGGTAAAGCACCTTCTGGATTAGCAGCAGCCAGTCTTTACATTGCCTCAATTCTAGAAGGCGATCACCGTACACAACGTGAAATTGCGGATGTGGCAGAAATAACAGAGGTGACGATTCGGAATCGGTACAAAGAACTTGTGGAGAAATTAAACCTTTAAATTGCGATTTAGGGCGATTTTGGCGCTGATGTTTATTTACTGAGAGAGTTAGTGATTTAGATGAGTGGATTAATAGTACTAGTACAACGGATCCGGCAATTTGGGCGTCAGAACCGAGAAAACAATATCAACGACAGACAGCAACTTTTAGAACTAGAAACGTATTCCGTACATGCCTGAATAAATGTACATAAACCCTCTTTTTAATGCCAGCGCGTTTTTTAATAGTTTTGAGAATGTAGCAGAACGAAGTGTAACTGAGATGTTTGTATGGGTCACTTTGTATTGGGAACACGTATTGGTCTAGGTTCTCATGGGCAAGAAGCTTCAACCATTCCTGAGTGTTGGAAAAGCTTCTTCTGAGACAAAGTCCAGATGTTGTCCTGTTTTTCCCAAAACGAGAATACGGGTTTTGCCATTTTGAGGTTGTATATCACCGACTTTAAGTTTGAGAACTTCACTAATCCGGGCACCGGTTCCATAGAGCATCAGAATCAATGAGTTATCCCTCAAATTATCACAAGGGAAAAATTAGCCCCTATTCCGCAAGATTCACTCCTGTCAATCAATTAAAGAAAAGTGTCATAATAGGTTAATCCAGATAAGACAATAAACGTTGTATTTGTACATTTTTTTGATTATTTCATTCCAATGATTGATGCCGAATATCCATTGGTTTTGCCAGTATATTATGAAAGGTATTTTTGGGTTGTTAACTTATCAGTCTATTGTGGTGGCTAAATGTGGCATGATGTAAAAGTGTGGCAGGAGGTTAGGAACTGGTATTGGAAAAAGAAGGTTCAAAGAACCTTGACTGCACTTAAAAAGAATGGCTTTGACGTGATGTATTTTCCTACAAGAACTGAAGTTATGGCTAGGGTCTTACAGCTTATTCCTCCAAATGCATTAGTTGGTGTTGGAGGATCCGTCACTATAAGGGAAATTGGCCTTGTAGATTCCCTTGAACAACGAGGAAATACAATTATCAGTCACTGGGAGGCACAAAAGAAAAGACAAAAACCAGAAGAAGTGATGAAAGCAAGAAAACTGCTGGCAAGCGCTGATATCTTTTTGACCAGCACTAACGCGATCACGGAGGAAGGCCACCTCGTTAACATTGATCACGCGGGTCAACGTGTCGCTGCTATGATCTTTGGTCCACAGAAAGTTATCATCATTGCAGGGGTAAATAAGATTGTCCGGAATATGGACCAAGCCATGGACAGAATCAGAAATTTCGCGGCTCCGATGAACGCTAAACGCCTGAATTTACAAGTGCCATGTGCAAAAACTGGTATCTGCTCAGATTGCGAGTCACCGAATAGGATCTGCAATGTAACGACGATAATTGAACGGCGACCTGTTCACACAGATTCAACAATTATTTTACTTGGAGAAACCGTTGGGTTCTAACAGCAATTCAAGCCTTGGTTGGCTGCA
>JBHLSA010000051.1:8556-9709 GCA_048882025.1 Candidatus Thorarchaeota archaeon
AAGACAATATTTCCACTAGCTAGGAGCAGCACACACGCAAAGATATTGCTTTCCGTGTCAGGTAAAAATGAGACCCCACACCACAAGACTGATCCATGTCAATCATCCATAGAAAAGTGTCATAATGGTTCACCCAGATCATGGTGCCCGCAAAAAATCTGAGACTACTCTTCAATTAGTCCGAACCCGGTTTCCACGAGTTCAGCAAATCGTGTAATGAATCGCGCTGCTGGTGCTCCATCAACAACATCGTGGTCAAACAAAATCGTCATGCAAAGATATTCACGAATTTCAATCTTATTCCCGATAACTCCCGGCTTCTTTGATATTCCACCCAAGATAAAAGAAAGCGGATGTAGAGCTGTACTGATCCCAAAAGCTGTCCTGACATTTTGCCCAAACATTCCTATGGAGGTAACCAACACTGTGCCCATGTGTTGTTTGAAAAAGAATGGATCTTTCCTGACTTTTCGCCAGAAAAAGAAATTTCTGAGAAACTTGGGCAATGACAAAAGTCTTGCTGCTCGTCGAGCTTCCCTTTTTTGAAAGTAGTCATCTTCGGTCTGTACTTGTGCCGAACGAATTTCATCATGAATCTCTCTGAAACTTTTCTCGTTTGTCTTTCGAACTACGAATACAACTGGAAACACTCTGTCATCAATTACTCTTTCCACCATAACAGAAATGTCTACGTCATCAAAGATTACAGTATTTTTTCCCTTTCTCATTGCTTGAACATGCTTGTTGTCATTTACCGCTTGTCCAATGCATTTCATTATCCAGCCAGTAAAGGACCACGTTTCCCCAGTTTTTTCTTTATGTTTTCTTAAAAAATCCCGTCCTTTGGTTACATCAAGTTCGATCAATCCTTTCATGTGGTGTCTTTTCAGGCTCTCTTCTTCGGTATCAACGATAATTTCACGTGTTCTTGGAAATGGCTTTTCTTCATAATTCCCAATAAGATCCATTTGTCCCACTTCTCTAAGATGATAAATACTGATTTCTTCCGTTCAGGCTACCCAATCCATGGGATGTGAACACATTGACTGTCTACCAAAAAGTGTCATAATACTTTTTTCCAGATTATAAAAAAGGAATTGTGTTTCCCTCTCACTGCGTCAAGAAACGAAAAAGAGAGAAAAACGGGAGGCAC
>JBHLSA010000052.1:0-9663 GCA_048882025.1 Candidatus Thorarchaeota archaeon
AAGATCTTGTTTATTAGCAATTGCTAAGAGTTGAGCTGCAATGTCTTTGCGTCGAATCAAGTCTATTATGTCTTTGCTGTTTAACACATTCTCCAAAGTCGAGTCGGTGACGAGGAGGATGATACGGCTGCCGCGGAAGTAGAGTTCCCAGAGTTTTCGAAAGCGATCTTGACCTGCAAAGTCCCATGTTGAGATTTCGTAGGTGCCGATACGCGCGCCTTCGATCTTTTGGATATCAATCGCTATTGTGGGAACATAACTTGTGGGGGGAACACCTGCATTGAGCAAAGTGACAAGAGTGGTTTTACCAACGCCTCCGTAGCCTATAATGCTGACTTTGAGGGTAGTTGTGACATAATCGTCGACTTTTTCCATAAAGTCTTCATATTCAACCTCGTAGCTGATAACACGGCGAAATTCATAGGTGACCCGGTCGAGTTTTTCGCGGAGGGTGTCATCTTCGTCAACGCTTTCCGCGCAAAGAACTACGACGCCGCGTCCGAGAGGTTTTCCAATATATTTGATGGGTCCGATTTCTTCAATGAGGGTATCCTGGGCTTCTTTAACACGTTGGGCAAACTCTTGCATTTCACGGAGATTTACACTGATGATCCAGAATTTTTTTTGGACAACAATTTCGTCGCGAGCATCTATGATATAGGTGTGATGAATCATCCGGATCCCCTGAGGTCAAAGTCCACTTATTCCATTTTCTTTTCGATTCAGGCTATTTCAACTTTCCGCACTTCTTGTGGATTTCTTGATATTATTCTACTTTTGAGTAAAGTTGATAAAAGGTAGCTACGTGAAGTTGTGTGGGTACGAGTACTATGGAAGTTACGATTCTAGGTAGTGGCGCTTCGCTGCTTTCACCGGACCGTGTGCTTGCAGGGCTTATGATGGAAATTGGTGGGGAACCCCTCATCTTTGACGTAGGGGCTGGTGTTCTCCATCGCCTATCCTGCAGTTTGCCAGAGCTTACCAGGATTGAACACCTTTTTATCAGTCACCTGCATGTTGATCATATTTCAGATGCCGTAGCCTTAGTTCAAAGCTTATGGTTAATGGGTTATGATAAAACCTTGAACATTTATGGCCCCGCCGATATGCAAAGATTTGCAGTCCTTATGGGCCAGGTCTTTCCATATTTACAAGGAAAAGTCAAATTAAAATTTCATCAGCTGAAACCTGATTTAGAATTCAAAACTACCAATGCGATTGTTTCTACATTTCCAGTTAATCATGGTGACTTCGAAGCTTATGGTTTTCATGTGGAAGCAGAGGGAAAACGGATTATTTATTCCGGTGATACGGCTCCTAGTGAGAAATTGGTGAACGCAGCTAAAGATGCGGATTTATTGATTCATGAGTGTTCACTTCCGGATCGCCTTAAGGATATGGCTCCTAACCATACGACGCCAAGTGAACTTGGAGTTGTCGCTTCGCAAGCGAATGTAAAAACACTTGTTATTACACACTTATATCCTGAACTCATTGAAGAATTGGGTGATGCCCTTCGTAGCATTCGCGCCTCATTTTCAGGTAAAATCATTGTACCGCGTGACACCCAAATCATAACACTTTAAACTCAAATTTTATTTCGTGATTTGATGTGTGACACTCAGATGAAACCACAGGAATTCAGAGATATGCTCATCCGCGCATTGCCAGTTGAGCAGTATTTGAGAACTTGTTCAGTTGAGTGCCGTCCAAAATATGAAGCCCGACGAGCAGAGTACACACCAAATCCAAAGGTATTGGATGCCATAAAAGACGTTGCTAGTCAGTTTATAATTGTAGCCATTGGGGCTGATTGGTGTAAAGATTGTGTGGCAAATATACCAATTTTGGACTTGATTCAGGAAGCTACAGGATTACGTGTGTACATCTTAGGAGGCGTGAAAACAGATCCACTCAATCCTAATAAACAATGGGCAGTTCCTCCAAGCCCACCAGAAGTTGATACACTCAATATTAGCGCGATTCCAACAATCCTCATCTATTCGACTGAGGGAAATGAATTTGGACGGATTGTCGAAAACCCCGAGTTTATGTCAACACTTGAAGAGGAACTTCTTCACTATATGCAACAGGAGAAAAGAAGAATCGAGAGATAATAATTTGTAAGTAGATAACAAACTAATATTGTTCATCTTTTCTATCTTTTTTAGTAGGTCCCCCATCTTCGAGATGGAGTAATCCTTTCCCATAGGCACCAGCAGGAAAGTGAGTCCTTCGATTTAAGTCCCGTCGTATTCTTTCAAGATCCTTCGGAACTCTATCGCGAGGCACCATCAAATACACAATGAAGAGAAAATAAAAAGTTCCAAATATTGCAGCCAGCAAGATGTTTTCAATAATTAATAAAATAAGAATAGCGGATAGTACAACGAAAAGGGTCACATAACAAAAGGATCGTTTATTCTGTTCAGCAGTTGGCCTTATTCGGATCCTTGATTCTTTCACGCCATTCACCTCAAGGTAACTGGATTAATACGGTCTTAAATACCTAACCGGAGCTAGTGATACTTGTCCAAGAGTCTGTCCTAAAGTCTTTAAACCACTAAAAACGAAATCGCTGATGGAGTGAACGATGGCATATCGAGTGTGTCCACGCTGTTCCGGATATGTAGAAGTCCAACAGTTGGGAAAACATTTCAACGTTCAGTGCTCAGTTTGTGGAGCGAAGCATCAAACGGCACCAGGTGAAGTGAGCGATAAGGTTGCGGCTTACCTTCGATTCATGGATATTATGGAGAGAGAAGAACCAGCTCAACGCGCATGGGTCAAAGCCAAAATGGCTCCACAACAAGAACCAAAGAAGGCTGCTCCTCCAAAGCGCTCGAAGAAAGCATGGGAGAACCAACTGAAACAAGCAGGAGTACAATCAATTAAGCAACTGCCTCCAGTCATTCAGCGTATACTTGCAGATCCAGCCTACCGATTGGTGAAGTACCATCAATTTCCAGAAACAGCACCAGACCTTGGCTCTGTCATTGATGAAACTCCCTTGAATGGAGAATTAAAATCAGCATTGAAGCGCCAAGGAGTTACTCACCTATTCAAGTTCCAAGAGGAAGCCATTCGCCAAATACTTGAAGGACATGATGTTGTTATCTCAGCACCCACTGCCACAGGAAAAACTGAAGCTTTTACACTTCCGATCATTGAACGAATTCTTTCTCAACAGAAAGGATGGGGTCCATTACGTGCTACAAAAAAGCGATCCGTTCAAGCCATCTTTATTTACCCTACTAAAGCATTAGCACGAGATCAAGCAAAAAAACTAGCCGTTTTAACTTCGAGTGTAGGATTAGATGTCGCTGTAATGGATGGAGATACCCCGAAAAATGTACGATCCGCTATTTTTCGCCAACCGCCGGATATTCTTATTACTAATCCTGATATGTTGCATATTCACCTTATACGCCCCCGAGACCCAATTCGCCAACTAGTTCGAACAGCACAACATCTTGTTTTAGATGAATTACATGTATATGTTGGTGCCTTTGGATCAAATGTACATTTTCTTTTACAGCGTCTTCAGCGGATTTGCCCAAGACTCCAATTAATTGGAGCATCAGCAACAATTGCTAACGCTCAAGAGTTCGCAGAGTTGTTATTCGGTCGCAGCATAGTACCAATCTATTGCCTGATAGGAAAGAAAGGAATAATCCATTTTCTCATGCTATATCCAGAACGAGTTAGTCAAAGCACAATGATTGCAAGCATTTCACAAGAATTAACTCGCCATGAATTGAAAACCCTAGTTTTTGCGAATACGCATAAGAATGCAGAAGTCATTAATCTCATTGCACAGCGAACGCGGATGAAAAGTGCAGTGCATCGTGCAGGTTTACCAACAGCATATCGTCGCCAAGTTGAAGATGACTTTCGCAAAGGGAATTTGGATCTTCTTGTATCCACCCCCACACTGGAATTAGGGATTGATATTGGTGATTTAGAAGGAATTGTCTCCATGCTGGTAGGCATTACCCGCCTTACACAAAGGATAGGTCGGGCAGGACGAAAAGGACAGGAGAGTGTGGCTGTTTTAGCCCTTCGCCAGAATGATGCGATAAGCACTTATTATCGCGAACATCCTGATGACTATTTCAAAGATATTGACCCAGCTTACGTTGAACCACATAATGAAGTCGTTGCATATTATCAGCTGATGGCAGCGGCTCTTGATAGTCCAATGGATCAGAATGAATTTCGTGAATTTCAACCGATTATTCAGCAACTACTCCAAGAAGGATTACTAACCGAATCACAAGGAAAGTTTAGACCCAACATCGTTGAGGTCCGCAAAAATCTATTGCACTATTCCATTCGTGGAATTGGCGATGGAGTGCAGATTATTCATCAAGGAAAGATTATTGGTGAACGGCAAATGCCAATCGCGATGGGAGAGTTGCATCCAGGGGCGTTCTATCTTCATGGAGGAACGACCTATGAATCCTTAGAGTTTGAATTTCGACATGGTGTTGGACGGGCGGTAGTGACTCGATTACCACCAGGTCATCGAGAAATGACGCAACCGCTTCGTCATGTGAATCCCGAGGTTATTCGCGTTTTAACCACACGGCAAGTATATGGTATTACTGTACATTATGCGGATTTACGTATGACTGACGTGGTTACTGGCTACGTCATTAAGGATATCTACACGGATAAGATTTTAAAAATAAAGGATTTAGAAAATTCATTACAATTCACCTACCCCACAAAGGGGTTCTTTTTCAC
Source organism: Candidatus Thorarchaeota archaeon (assembly GCA_048882025.1). Classification (GTDB taxonomy): domain Archaea; phylum Asgardarchaeota; class Hermodarchaeia; order Hermodarchaeales; family Hermodarchaeaceae; genus Hermodarchaeum. Next base: position 4,750 of record JBHLSA010000052.1, read on the forward strand.
TGCACCACAACCTATGAAGGCGATCAAGGATGTATTAGGTCACCCGAAATTGACAATGAAGAAGAGTGGTGTGGATGAAGAGATTACTGAGGAAGAACTTCGTATTGGAGGCTTTCATGCATTAGAACACACGCTCATTGAGAGCAGTGATATGCTAACTGGCGGTGGAAGTCATGACATCGGCGGGGTTTCGATGGGAGACACTGGACTTATTTTTATTTATGATGGAAGTCCGGGTGGCAGTGGTTTGTCAAAACTCCTCTTCGACCGCCTTGAGGAAGCCCTACGGCGTGTCACTATCATCATTGATGAGTGTCCTTGTGAGAACCTTGAGGGATGTCCGGCTTGTACTTTTTCGTATCGATGTGGAAATAACAATTTCCCCCTGTTCAAGAATGGCGCTCAAGAAGCAGCAGAACTGATACTAAAAGGAATCAAGATAGTCACTGAGAAAAGTCCAGACTGTAGCGAAGAACCCTTTGTGTAGAGATTAAATATCTTAGAACTCGGGAGAAAGCTGAGCACGGATTTTTGGGAAGAGAACTCTAACAATTGGTGCTTTCATTACTTGAACACCTACATCTGGATAAATTTGTTTTAATTCATCAAGTGAATGATATCCCATTAGGAGCTGGTATATCATTGGGAATGGTATACCAACATGCATATCCATAATATTTTCGCGTTTAATCTCGATAATCTGTTTCAGCTTACCCTTCTTAAAGTTAAGCTCAACACCTGCCCGATACCAACTTATCCGTAAGGAATCTGTCAAGTCCTTTAATTCAGAATGAGCTATGCGATGTTCCATTACAGGTCTAATTGTTTCAAGGAAATTGACGATTGAGGGAATTCTAACATACCATGCATAGCCTCGAACAAACCTGCTCCGCATAAATCCTTCCAGCGCCTGATAGAGAGCTTTGCTTGAGGGGGGCTCAATCCGAATGGGAAGTTTCATTCTTTTGGCAATTGCTTTGATATAACGCAATACTGATGGTAGGTGACTAAGGTTTTGAATCCAAAGTTCACCCACTTGAAGTGAGCCCCAATCCACTTTAAGATAAAAAGATCCAACAAGGGCTTGGTTTTCTTTTATAATAAAGAAATTATGCACTAATTCCTGACCAAATTTTCCTCTTTGAAGGAAGAGTAACTCCTCAGCCGTTAATTTACGATAAAAATCAAGATATGAATTATGTTTTTTTCGAGCTGCAAGGTATTGGTTAACAGTTTGATTGGTGACTTCTGCAATGGTCACCGGCTCAAGTTCTTCTTTTTTGAGCATAGGAATTCCTTCAGTTGCCACTGTGAGCAGGCCACCAAGGGGAATTGCGTATTCGTAGCCAAAAGTTCGATAATAATATGGAATTCCTGCTATTACCAAAAGAGGGAGTTGATATTCTTCAGCCCGTTTCTCAAAAAGCGCATTGAGCTTTCGGATAAGACCACGATTCCGATAATCAGGTAAGGTTCCCACGATTTCCATATGACCAACAGGAACCTCGATAGAATTTAGAATACAAGTTGATCGCAGGAGACACAAGAAAGCCACAACTTTGCCGGTCTGGGAATCTACAACGATAAAGTTATCTTTAGGAGGAAAATTCGGGTGATACTTCAATATTCTGTTGGTAAGTAATCCTCCATCTTTTCCGTGAACTATTTCTGCATGCTTGATTATTGCTTTGAAATCTGATTTCCGAGCCTCTCTTACAACGAGAGCATTTCCAATATCATGTTTCATTGGATGACACTTCACCAGGATTAATACTTAAAGGCTACAGAGTGGCGTTCATTTAATTCTGTCTTCATTAGGATTTCGGCTCATTACTCATAAGGGGGGGAACCTAACATTTTAAGATAGCCGAAGCAATCAGAGATAGGGTAGGTGCCAATATCGTAGAGAATGGCGTGACATGCTGTGACAAGGTTCAAGTATTATACTATTTACCGGTGTCGTAATTGTGGAGAACACATTCGAGTGCATGGAAAACTAGTATCAAAATTAGTTTTGCCAGAAGGAACGGAAATGTGTTGTAGCCGACCCCGACTAACTCGTGAGCGGGAAGTATTGATTTCAGAATACGAGAAAGAGAAATTAGAGTTACCAAGAAAGCAGGATCAACCTCTTGGAACCAAACAGAAGCGTTTAGCTGACTTCTCAAAGAAAAAAAGATAGTAGTTTTGAAAATTTTAGAGTACTTTGTATCGAGGATGGTTTCGAGTTTTTGGAGTTGGTGCTGGATAATTTCCATCCAAGGAGGTGTAAGCTAGGAGCGCATCAGTGACCGAGGTAGTGGTGAAGAAACGTGGTGCACGTCGAAGAGGACCTGCTAAGATAAAGTTAGCGCCATGGCATTGGAGATAGGTGCAAAGTGCAGGAGCCAGATAGCGTTTTGCAGCAGGCGATATTTTTGAAGAGCGGTGCCATAATGCTACACTATTTGCGGAACCAGCTCCCACCGGCCAACCAAGTTCATTTTTCACGAATTGCATTGCTGCTACAGCTATGCTCAAGCCTGCAAGATCCAAGGCAACAGTATCAATTAGAAGTTTTGAAATTCTAGCTTCATCAGCCAGAGCTAATAATCCTGTTTCGCCAGGTATTCCCTTCAACACTTCTAAGCGTCCTTGAGGTCGAATGTCTGTAGGATTATGTGCTAAGATAATAGCCGCTTGAATCTTTGAGGCTTTCAGAGCTGCAATTTCTTCTTGAGTTGTATAATGGCTGATGGCATCATAAATTGCCAGATTCGCTAGCCCAGTTTCGCCCACAAATTTCACTCCTGCTAAACGAGCCTCTCGAGAGCTACTGTCAATGAGAAAAGGAATGTTTTCTACCGCTTTTGAAAGAAAATCTAAATAATTTAGCATAGCCTCAGGAGTTTCACCAAGAACATCAAGAATTAATGGATTTCCTGTTATTGCACTAAGTTTTACCGCACGATTTAGATATCGTTGAGCACGTTTCTGATCGAATTGTCCCCGTTTGTAATCTGAAACTATTTTATCACCATGATGGAAAATAGAGAGTATCAAAGATGTTGGATAAGCTCCGCGTCGGCCCCCAATTATTACATCCCCAATTTGAACAGTCTTGGGTTCAATAGAAAGAGATGGATGATTCAAAAGGAAAAACTCCTGATAGTTATTATTACTAAGAAGGAGGGTGGACCTGATATTAAGTTCTACTTAATGTTAACAGATAAAGAGGTAATAGCCTTCAAAACCCCTCTTTTTCTTCATAGACTTTTCTCAAGGTGATGATTGGCACTTTTGTTTTTGACTCTTCATCTAATCCATTAATGTCATCATGTCCTTCTCTTAGGAACCCAGAACAAGACCTAATGCGAGTGCTCTTTTGGGTATTCTAAATGTAATGCCAATCTAATGCTAACGAAATAAAACTTGACTAAGAACAGGATGAATAATTGAACATTTTTAGGGAAGTTCCCCTCCGAAGAATGCGTGGTGTTAAACCTTGAATGGTTGGGATCATGTACTAATTACAACTATTGCCTTCATCGTTGGTTGGATTATTTTACAAGTTTTTCTTCCATTCCTTATTCCAGCTACTCTTAGTTTCTGGCTACTACTGGTAGCATGGATAGGTGGAATTTTCCCTGATTTTGATAATTATTGGAAACCACTTTTAGGCCATCGATCTATTCTCACGCACAGCATTATAGTGCCTATACTTCTTATCATCGTAATTTTTCTTCCCGTATACTTCTTTGGCTGGTGGACTGGCGTAGATTTCTATATCATCGCAGTTTTCATTCTTGGCTGTGTGGGTCATTTCTTCCTAGATCTCGCCCCAAGCAGTCGATCCGTACTTAATCGATTTCTAAAGAATCCACTTGAAGCTTTTATCTATATAGAAAAAGGATTGAAAGCTCCTCCTGGAAATATAACCTATGTTCCGAAGAAATATGAGAAAGGATGGCTGATCGGAAATGGAGCAGCGCTGATAGCTATTCTTGTGGTCTTTTGGTTCATTCTGCCTTTGCTGGGACTTTGAGTGCCTTCGCTATCAATTCCATGATATCTAGTATCAGTAGCGATTTCAGCCCTTGCTGGGTTTGAGTTTCTGTGAAATGCCGTTTACAATTCGGACATGCTGATACTAGATGAGATGAAGAGAGCGCCATTGTGTCAGCGAGGCGCCGTTGAGTGATTTTTTCAGCAAGATCAGGAAAGGTTTTGGGCAATGCACCCCCACCTCCACAACAATCAGATTGGTCCATGTTATGATAAAATTCCTTAAGTTCAGTATTAGGAATGAGATTGAGGAGCTGCCGCGGCGGATCATAAACACCCAATTCTCGCCCTAGATGACAGGGATCATGGTAAGTTAAGTTTTGAATTATTTCCGTTTTGTTGGTACTCCATGAATTTTGCATTAGAGCAGCTAATTTTCGTTTATATTTCATGAGATATTCTGTAATATGGAATATTTTGATATTCTTAGGGAGCGATACACCGAGTTGAGGATAGTCCTTGCGAAGTGCTCGAACACAGCCCGGACATGTAGCAATAACGGTTCGAATTCCAGTCTCAAGTATAGCACGAACATTTTGCTCCGCGAGCAATTTTGCTGTATTGCGAAATCCAGCACGAAGAAGTGGTGAACCACAACAGACCTCACCATTCTGACCTGTTAGCAATTGAGTTGAAATACCAAGTTTGTCCAATACCAAAGAAGTTGCATTAGCGATTTCAGGATGCCGATAAGCAGTTGTACAACCAAGAAAATAAATAACAGCCTGATTATGCAAGGCTTTAGAAGGAGTAGGTTTATGCTTCCTAAATCGCTCTTCATGATTCTCTCCATAAATATTGAAAGTCTTAGTAGAATTAGTATCAAGGTCTAGTGTACCGAAGGGAGCCCGATGCTCAGCGACAACCTGG
>JBHLSA010000053.1:0-9498 GCA_048882025.1 Candidatus Thorarchaeota archaeon
CATGGACATGTCGCAGTTATCGGGCCTGCAGGAGAGAATGCTGTACGATATTCGTCGATAATGATTGATGGTGCACGGGCTGCCGGTCGCACAGGATTAGGTGCAGTGATGGGAAGTAAAAATTTGAAAGGCATTCTTGTTCGTGGAACAGGAAAAGTTGAGGTTGCAGACCCCCACAAATTCAGGATTCTTTGGCTAGATGGTCACGATCGAGTTCAGAATAATCCCCAAGCTCTTGAAATGCGTAAGTATGGAACAGCGATACTCGTTGCTACAAAGCAAAGCATTGGTGAGCTCCCGACTTATAATCACCGTGAAGGTGTCTTTGAGGGTTGGAACAGCATTTCCGCTGAGACTTTTCACGATCACTATTATCACACTACCCGAGCTTGTGGAACTTGCCGACTTGCTTGCAAGAAAGCCTTCAAAATCGAAAAAGGTCCACATAAAGGCCTTATTACTGAAGGACCTGAATACGAGGGAATCATGGCAATGGGAAGTAATGTGGGGATCGATGATATTCCCACAATTCTTGTGGCTCAGCATTTATGTAACGAATATGGAATGGATGTTATAAGTGCAGGAACCACAGCAGCTTTTCTTATGGAGTTAGCAGATAACGGATTATTAACTGAAAACGAGTTAGAAAAATTAGACATCCGATGGGGAAACACAGAAGCGCTAATAGAGTTATTGCATAAAATTGCTTATCGAAAAGGACTAGGTCGTATGGCTTCTGAGGGAAGTCACCGTATTGCTAAACAAAAAGGAAAACCTGTAGAACCCTACGATATGACTGTTAAGGGAATGGAAATATCAGGTCAGGACGGACGCGCTCACCGATCAATGGCATTGGGTCATGCTGTCGCGGCCCGAGGAGCAGACCACCTTCGAAATCTAGTTACTATGGATCAACTAGCCTACAAAGATGTTGCAGCAGAGAGATTTGGAGCAGATAAACTTCCAGATATTTGTGACCCCTATGTTGAAACCCATAAAGCTCTAGCAACTGTAGTTACTGAGAAAGTGTATACTATACGTGATAGCCTAATCGTTTGTTGGTACACCTGTTCATGGCCACCTATTTTTTGGGTGGAAGACTTTGGTCCCCTCCTCGCTTCCGTAACTGGTGAACCTGCTTTTAACAGCATTGAAGAGATTATGCACATCGGTGCCCGATTAGTCACAATGAAACGCGCCTTCAATGTACGCGAAGGTATTACACGGAAAGATGATTGCTTGCCTCGACGTTTCACCCATGAACCAGTCCCAAAGGGGCCCAGTAAAGGTCAAACAGTTAATCTTGAACCTATGTTAGATGAGTATTACCAACTGTATGGGTGGGATGTATCCACAGGAATCCCAACGAAAGACACTTTAGACCAACTAGGATTGAATGATATCGCTAAAGATTTAGCAAACCAAAATTTGCTTCCCTCACACTAACGCTAGAACTACAATGATTTGGGTGTTTTTCTTAAGGAGATTGCATTAAACGCCCTTGAAGTTCATAAACGAAGAGTTTGAGTAAGTAGGAGATGGGATTTCGTTTCATTTGATAGTAATCTATTTTTCCTAAGGCTAAATCAAAAAGAGCACTACCAATACTTTTTAGAAACCGAGCTGCTCGAAGACCACCATAAAGGTGTCCATGAATAATCCTTGCTACAGTCCAGCTATAACGGAGTTCTTCTCCAAAACGTCGATTGATAAGTGTTGAATAGTTAGAAAGAGCTTCAGGTAATTTTTGGTTTTTTCTAGTTATCTGCTCAGCAACATGAGCGGCAATCAAGCCACTTTCAAGGGCATAACATATACCTTGCCCACTAAATGTGTCTATAAAGCCTGCGGCGTCACCGATGAGAAGAACACGATTTGATGTTAGCGGTATTAGCTTGCGAAAAACGGGGAGCATGTGGCCTTTGATGTTTTGAAGGGTAAAGGGTTGTATATTGAAGTGTTTGCAAAATCTCTTGGACAACCCTCTCAGTAATTTTGGAGCATTTCCAAGCCGATCAGCCATCCCTCCTACCCCCACTGACAGGCTTTGTTTGCGCGGAAAAGCCCAGAAGTACCCATAAGGGATGTTGAGAAACCAGACGATAATAAGTGTTGGATCAAGAACCGCATCCCATAACCTTTCTGAAATGGGTACATCTACTTCAACAGCGACCCCTATTTCGTTGGCTTTTACCGGCTTTCGAAGACCCGTTAGTCGTCCAACCGTACTTGCTGCTCCATCAGCTCCGATAACAAGTCTTCCCCGAAAATTTCCTTTTTTTGTTTGACAGATAATTTGGTCAGGAAATTGTTTTATTTGGATTAATGGACAACCATCGAGAAATTCCGCACCGGTTCTTACTGCTTCTTTTGCCAAGAAATGATCGAATCGCCCTCGTTTAACAATATATGCAAGTCGCCTTGAACATTTGAGTACGAAGGGTATTCCATCTGGACCCATAAGATTTAGTCCAAAAATTTCTTGTTCAACAAGATAAGAGGGGATTTTGATTCCAGCTGTTTTTAAAGCCTCAATAGAACGGACAGAAATTCCGCCGCCACAGGGTTTATCTCTAGGATAAACTGCTTTATCAATTAGCAGCACTCGAAGGCCTAATCTTGCACATTTATAAGCAGCTATCGATCCTGCTGGTCCTGCCCCAACGACGATGACGTCGTATAACAATGATAAACACCTGGAATACTCATTACTACTTATGATACCCTAGATTCTGAAAAATACTTTCACTTTTTATGCTACTTATTTTTTTAGAGGAGGCAATACATTCGCATACCCCGTCATAACTTCAAGATCGCTTTGATTTATGACGCGAAAACTAAGTCGTAAGAGATTCTTTTCAGCAATTTTTTCTGTTACTTTGACTATAGCTGTAATCTCATCTCCAGGATAAACTGGAGCCGTAAAATTCACCTTCATATTGTATGCAAGGGTGCCTAAGCCCGGGAGTTGCATCCCAATCACACGAGCAACGAGCGCACCAGCTACAGGACCATGGGCGATACGGCGTCCAAACATTGTGGTCGCAGCGTATTCATCATTCATGTGGAGAGGATTATAATCACCTGACATTTTAGCGTACCATTCGATGTGATCATTCGTAACTTTCATGGATCCTTCTGCGGTTTCACCTAATTCGATTTCATCTAAACTCTTTCCTAGTTTGAATTTAGGTTCTTTTTCTTTAATGCGTGATGGAGAAGTTGGTTGTGGAACTTGAACTCCCTGTAGAATTTCGGGAGTGAACTTAAACATCCGAGCAAACTTCAGGAGTAAATCCATATCATCAGTGTCAATTGTGATTTCTTTAGTCATCATTGCTTGCATCGCATCAAGTTTACCCAGAAGAATGTTTGTCCATGTTGCCGAGTCAGTTTTCACCGTCATCATTGGTTGAGTGATTTTGTCCTGTTTTATTGTACATTTCTGGTCTTCTATGGTTAACACCCAAGAATTTTCATCGGTAAAAAGAAATTGAATCTTAGTTGATATTCCTTGAGCTCGATCAGGTCGGAAGCCGTTAGGGATTGCAGCCATCAGAGTGCTGAAATCGAAATCAACAATATCAGGGAAAGAAAGTTTCTGAGCTTCTTCTCTTTTATGTTCGATGTAAATTTCACGTTGAATGAGAAAGCGCATGATTTCTGAAGTGCCTCCACCGATTGTACCAAGCCGGGCATCCCGATAAAACTGTTCAAGGGGAAAATAGTCTCTCACATAGCCAGCGCCACCACATATTTGGATAGCTAAATCACAAACCTCAACAGAGGCTTCTGTAGCATAGAGTTTCGCCATGGTTGCTTCCTTTGTGCAAGGAAGACCTTGATCCATCATTCGAGCGGCTGTGATTAGGAGGAGACGAGCCGCACGCATTTTAGTTGCCATGTCGGCAATTTTGAAAGAAATTCCTTCAAAACGAGATATGGGTTGATCAAATTGGATACGTTTTTGGGAATAGTCTACTGCAATTTCAAATGGGGTTCGCATACAACCGAGTGCTTCCGCTGCAATGCCAATTCGTTCGGAATCAAGTTCATCCATTAAAATTAGAAAGCCTTGATTGAGCTTTCCCAACAAGTTTTCCTTAGGTATCCTCATGTTCTCAAATTTGATATGGGATGCATAAACACCATTACGTCCCATTAGGGTGAAATCGCGCTCAACTGAAAACCCCTTCCAGCTTGTTTCAATAATAAAAGCAGACATTCCACTTTTACTATCGACTTTTGGATTTGTTATGGCAAAAACTACTATTTGATCAGCAATACTGCCGTTGGTGATGTAGCGTTTTTCTCCATTTAGAACCCAGCAGTTTTTTTTCTCATCCCATACTGCTGTCGTTTCCATACCAGCAGTATCGCTTCCTACAGCAGGTTCTGTAATAGCGAGAGCTCCGATTTTTTCTCCTACGACTAAGGGTTTAAGGTATTTTTGTTTTTGCTGTTCGGTGCCAAATCGTAGGATAGGAATGGCACTAAGAGTACAGCTTGCACCAAACATCATCGTCGCTGAAGGAGATACAGCAGAGAGTTCTTCACCTGCAATAAGTTGATACATGAATGGTTTGTTTGTGCCCCCATATTTCGCAGGGATAAGTAAACCTGATAAGCCAGCGTCAGCCAGCGTTTTGAAGAAGCGCCGGTGATCGAAGTCCTGATCTTCAATCAGGGTTTTCATTGGTACGATTTCACGTTCTACAAAATCGCGGGTCTGTTGCTGGAAGACCAGTTCATCTTGTGAATAAAGAAGTTCAGAATCATTGATGCGTGTCATTAAGTATATCCCACCTATTGAATGCAATTGAAGGAACCTTGAGATTTTTAGAGTTAATCTTGTTCTATAATTTTCAATTTTATCCACCAATTACAATCTTTGACGAAGTGATAGTAATAAGAACAAGTAATGCATCGTGCTTCTTTGTCCTTTACTTGATAGAATTTCTACGTAGGAAGGCGCGGAATTATGCGGTTCTTTGGACACCTGATTAAAGGCGAAATTTCAGCTCCAGAAGATGGTCGGATCAATACATTTCCGAATATGAATTCAGTAATTAGCGATCCCCGAATTCTATTTGCAATGGCTTTAAGGAGTCAAGGGGCTACAAGTCGCTTTGCGGCACGATATCTTACCAGATTTTTGCCAGAAAAAGTGCCAGAAGTTCGATTGCTGAAAGATCACATTCGGACCCATGGGTTTCCTCGTGCTACGAAGGATGAAATTGATAATATCCAGTTTGCGCAATATGCTATTGGTGGTGTGCGCGAGACAGCCATTGCTTGTGAAGAGGCGCAAAAAATTCGACACCAAATGCACCGAGATGCGTACGAAAGAGGAAAGGGACTATCTCTACAAGACCGTGCAGATAGTCTTCTAAAAATGCAAGAGCTATTATGGAAGCATTTTGAGGCATTCAAAGAAATTGGGTTGGCTGAAGGAACTCCTGTAAAATTATTTGATTGGCAGACAAAAGGAGTTTTCAACACCTTATATCGCGAGCATATTGACTGGGCAAGTTCCAAAATTGCTTCTAAAGAGATACCTAGTTCAACAGACGGAGAAAGAACTGTGCTATCCCGATTTCCATTTGGATCTGTAGGAATTTTTCCACCTTATAATGCTGCGATTGGCTTAGGTGGCATGGCAATTATCTCCTCATATTGGGCGGGAAATGCAACTGTCATCCGTACACCATCAAAAATGCCTTTGACTAATATGGAGCTTGCCTATGTTCTCAGAGATCTGATGGAAGAGTTAGAGTTTCCAATAAGCGCGTTCCAATCAGTAATCGGACCTGCCCGTTCGATTGCAAACTACATGGTAAATGACGCCCCATTGAATGCCATGGTATATTATGGGGATTCTAAAGTAGGTCTACAACTAATGGCTCAAGCGATTAAGAGAGGATTACACTTTGTCCCTGAATTAGCCGGAAGTGGTGCAAGTTTGGTTTGGAAGGATGTCGATATCGATCAAGCTGCGGAATTTGTCTCTCACGCCCGTTTCTTTGGATCTGGTCAAATTTGTTTGGCAGCCAAACGGCTTTTCGTGCATGAAGCGATTCATGACGAGTTCATTGATACCTTAGTGGAAAAAAGTGAAAAGTTGCAGATAGGGCTTCCTGAAGATTCTCAAACAGATCTTCCTATCGTAGGAGCTCGACCTCTTTACCAAGTTATGGATATGACACATGAAGCCTTGAAGAGAGGTGCAACTCTACATGCTGGCGGATACCGTGTCGATGTTGATGGCAGCCGTGATAAGGCAGGGCTTTTTATTAAACCCACAATCTTAAGCAATGTTCCATTGGACTGCCAAATGTGGTACCATGAAACCTTTGGACCTGTACTCCCAATCATGAAAATAAAAACTTTTGATGAAGCAATTAAACAAGTAAATAACACACCCTATGGGTTAAGGACTTCAGTATACACTGATGACCCTACCATTTGGCAACGGTTTTTTGATGAAATTGAAGCACCGGGGGTTGCGGTTAACACTAATCACTTGCATTTTGATGATTATTATCCCCATTTAGGTGGGTTAAAAACAAGCGGAGTATTCGGAGGTAAATACTTCTACGAAGTCTTAACCTACATGAAATATCGTCACTTTCCCGCTTAAGAGAATGCTGAGTGTTTCATTAATCTCGCAGAAAGATATTCCTTTTCAGGATACAAAGGCTTAAAGTATAAAAAGTGATGCCGGTAAATTAGAGCAAATTGGTGATGTTACAACATGTATGATGAAGAGCTAACTACTTTGATGATTCCTGGTCCCGTACCAGTGCATCCCCGCGTGTACCGAGCCATGTCACGAGTCCTCTATGGCCACCGAACTAAGGAATACCAAAAGACCTACAAAGAAACAGTAGCCCTCCTGCAGCGATTACTGCATACTGAACAAGATGTACTGATTTTTGCAGGTTCAGGTACAGCTGCAATGGAAGCGGGTTTAGCAAACACTCTCGAGCCCGGCGAAAAGGTTCTAAATATAGTTAATGGGAAATTTAGTGAACGATGGAATGAACTAACCATGGCTTTCGGGGGGAATGCAGTGGTTCAGGAATTTCCTTATGGGAAAGCTGCGGACCCAGATGTTGTTCGTGAAACTTTAGCATCTGATGCGTCAATACGAATTGTTACAATGTGTCATAACGAGACTTCAACTGGCGTACTTAATCCTGCGAAGGAAATAGGACAAATTGTTCGAGATTATGACCGCCTCTTAATTGTAGATGGAATTACATCTGTGGGAGGAGACTATGTTTATCCTGACCAGTGGAACTTTGATATTCTAGTCACCGGGAGTCAGAAATGTCTAGGTGTACCACCAGGTCTGGGTGTTGTTTGGGTGGGATCACGTGCATGGAAAAAGATTGAGGAGCGAAAGCAGAAAGTTCCCACTTTTTATCTTGACCTACTTAAGGCTAAGAAGCGGTATGATGGTTTTGGAGATTCACCATTCACTTCTGCAGTCAGCCTTATTTATGGGCTCCACGAATCCTTGACAATCATGTTTGAAGAGGGATACGAACAAAGAATTGAACGACATCACCGACTTGGACGTATCACACGTGCGGGATATCTAGGAATGGGATTAGACCTATTAGCGGACCCGGCTCACTATTCAAACACAGTTACAGCTGTTAAGTATCCCTCAGGAATCACTGACAAGGATTTCCGTGGTCATTTACGCGATTTAGGAATTCTGGTTGCGGGTGGACAAGGGCCGGTGAAAGAAAAAATTTGGCGTACAAATCACATGAATATTTGTACAGAACGAGATGTTCTGGCAACATTGGCAATAATAGAGATTGTTTTGAAGCGATTAGGATATGAATTTCCGATTGGATCAGGCGTTTTAGCAGCCCAAGAGCAATTACTCAAAGAGAAAATTTAGTCTTGGGCGCGGCATCCTTATAGAGGACGAGGAGTAACAAATAGCGTCACTGCAAAAAAGCATTAGAAACCTTACGTAAGTGACCATAACGGTTTCTTGGTGATGTGAAATGCCACCCTCAAAAGATACACTAAATCCTTCGACTGCACCGAATATAGATAATGGAGCGGCCCAATGTCCAGCACCTATTACCATGGCTCCTGAACTGTTGAATGCACTTCAAGTTCGATTCAAGTTAACTGAAGTAGAAAGTCAGGTTTATGCAGTCGTATTAGCGTTGGGGCAACTAACAGAAGATGAGATTCGAATCTATTCAGGGCTTCCTATTACTAAAGTTCAAGGCGTGAATAAAACGCTTCAAAAGAAGCAACTGATTAAACCGCTCCCAGGTGTCGTCACGCGTTATCGTGCATTTACCCCTTATCAAGAATTGGCAAAGGAGGTTCAAGCACTTTCTAAAGAATCTGAAGCATCAGAGAAGGCTATCCAAAAGATCCAAGAACAAATAGGGGGCGACATTCAAACTGAGCTTCAATCTACAAATCGACTACTGGAAACTACTTTGGAAAACTTGATTGAACGACAAAGTATAGCCTTGAATGAAGCTGCCATGGCCACTAATATTGCTCTCAATAATATTGCAGAAAATATGCAGAAAACGGTCACGGCTCAAGCTCAAATAAGCACACAAGAATTTTCTAACCAGAGCCAAGCACTTCAGAATACGGTTCAAGAAATAATCGAACGTGGTCAAGCCAAATTACAAGAAAACCAAAGTGTAAGTGTAGAAGACATACAATCCGCTCTTAAGGCCCTTCAGGAAGAAACAGAAGAGTGGATTGCATCAATAACAGACCAACTCTTGGTTCAAAGCGAGGCAATCAGTCAACAGGCTCAGAGCCACTTTAATGATGCGAAATTAATCACCCAAAAAACTAGTGAATCTGGTATTAAGACTCTGACTACAGAAATTACCAAACACAAAGAAGGAATGGCAGAAATTGCTGATGAAACAGCCACAACACTGGTGACTAGTATTGAAAGATCTAACCAGGAAATCCAAAAAACGCTTGATAACTTCCAAAAAGAGCTGAAGCAGGATCTTTCAAAGAAGATTCAAAGCATTACTAACCAAATTCGTGATACATGGAATCAACGCACTCAATCGCTTGATAACATAATAGCACAGATGGATAAAGCCCTCAAAGGTGAAAACCGTCAGCGCACGCGAACTATGGAGAAAAGTTTAACAGAACTAGAAGCTACAACCAAATCGACCCGCGAAACCTCAAAACAAATCAATGAAACTCTTTTTCAACAGTTGAAAAAAGCACTTGAAACCGGTGGAGATCAATTCATAAGCCTGCAAAAAGAAGCAGAAACCACCATTGCGCAATGGCCTCCTACGGCTCTTAATTTCTCACAGATTTCAAAAATTCAATCCAACCTGACTACATTGGTGGAGCAAGTAAAAGTAGAGAATGAACGCATCATCAAAGCAGCTAGTGAGGGTTTAGGCGTTGAGATGCGAGATACTTACCTTGCTCAATTACTCGAAGTCCAAGCCCTTATTAAAATCC
>JBHLSA010000054.1:0-9416 GCA_048882025.1 Candidatus Thorarchaeota archaeon
GCAGAAAAGGTCGAAGACTAGTGGGAAATAGAGCTATCAGAGGTTCTTGCTTATAAGATACTAAGAAGATAATGAATTAACTAACACGAGAGATATTTGATCATTGTTAGGCAAGGAAGACAAAGTGGGAGTCGTATTTGCGTAGAATGATTTCTGGTTTAACTCTTTGTAGGACCATTTCTTGAATTATATAGAAGAATTGGCACATCTCATATAGATTGATTGTTAAGATTGATTTCGATAACGTCGAATATAAAGAATTATAGCAAGATCAATAGGGATGAGGATGACTAGCAGAATGAGAAGAATGCCGTAGGAACTTGTGAAGATGTTTGGAGGCTGTGGGGGAGCTACGGGGTCGTCTAGGTTTACTGTTGTGTTGTAGAGAATGTAGTGTTGGTTAATTGTACTGCAGCAGGAAAAAATCGTAGCAACGAACTGAAGAGTAAGATTGGAAGAGGCGTCATAGGTGATAAGCCAATGGGCAGTTGAACTTTGAGCCGTGATTAAGTAGGCATGTTGCCCTGTCAAGCTGTCAGTAGTGTTCTGGATATCAGTGATAATAGGGTTGGTGAGGTATAAGAAATCAGTAACTAGTTCCCCGATTAGAGGCATTCCAGTTGACCAGAGAATAGTGGTAGCGTTGTTGGGAATCGTGGTATTTTGAAGAGCCCATGTGCCTGTGTTGGACCAAAACCCAGTTTGTATAGAGAGTGTTTGGTTAAAGGCAGAGATAATGATGAGACGGAGAGTATTGGTTCGGAATGGAGGAACTTGGATTCCATTAAGATTTTCCCAAATAGCAGTGTCTCCAGTGGTGAATGGGGAATTAGGGGTTTGTAGAGCTTGAGTTTGTAAAGGAGGAAAGACAAGGAGCCAAAGGCTAATTATGAGAACAATGAGAAATTCGCTTCGGTGTGAGAGGAAAGATTTAGCCAAATATGTCACCAAGTCAAAGATTGAAATGACACACGTAGTGCTTCAGAATAGCTTTTGGTCAATGAAAAAAGGTTCGTTTTTACCAAATCCCTGATATCTACTGATATATTTTGTGATGTTGAATTAGACCTTGGCATTAATGTTTATGATTCAAGCGAGTTAATAGTCGCTCTACGACCTCTTGAAAGGCTTTGGCGGCTGGACTATCAGAGTTTGAGACGATGAATGGTTTTCCTTCATCGGAAAGATTCATGATTCGGTGATCGAAAGGGAGCTCGCCGAGGAAAAAGAGGTTGAGATCTTTGGCGGCTTGTTTGCCACCACCTTTTCCAAAGATATTAGTGACTTGGTCACAGTGTGGGCAGTGGAATCCAGACATGTTTTCGATGAGCCCCAAGATTGGAACACTCATTTGACGGACCATGTTAGCAGCTTTTCGCGAGTCGAGCAGGGCAACTTCTTGTGGCGTGGTGACAATGATGACACCATTTAGGTCGGGGACAAGTTGCATGATGCTAAGGGATTCATCGCCAGTACCTGGAGGTAGATCGATGATGAGATAGTCGAGTGTACCCCAGTTTACTTTGGTGAAAAATTCGTTGATGACGCGCATCTTAAGGGGACCCCGCCAGATGATGGGTGTGTCAGCAGTTTGAAGAAGAAATTCCATTGAAACTGTAAGAATATTTAGAGGGCCAACAACAGGTTCCAGACCCTTGTCTCCACTAATCATGCGGTGACCTTCAAGCCCGAGCATTTTGGGGACATCTGGACCGTGAATGTCGGCATCTAGGATACCAACAGTGCTACCGCGCCAGGCTAAAGCTGTAGCGAGATTGACAGCAACCGTAGTTTTACCAACACCACCTTTACCTGACAAGATGACGACTTTATACTTGATGTGGCGTAAGCGTTCGATGAGTTCTTGGTCAACAGGGGTTTGAACGCCAACCATGAGATCTTTAGGAATTTTATTTGATGATTTGGAAGACTTCTGAGACATGTTTCAGACCGCAAGAGTTTATTGGGAATTTAGGTGAACTTAAATGTAACTTCTTATGGGTTAGGCGGTTTGATTTGATGATTGAATTACTCCAAGACCTAATAATGGCTGATAGCCCACCCGGACGAGAGGATGAGGTTCGAAAAATTATACTCAGAGAGATGGAGAGAGTTGTTGATAACATTCGAGTGGACGCCCTAGGAAATGTGATTGCCACCCGACAAGGTGCATCGGATAAGACAGTCTTATTGATCGCCCATCAAGATGAAGACTGGGTATTACTAGTTACCTATATCGATGAAGCAGGATATTTGCGGTTTACAAGACTTGTGGGTCATCGTTGGAATCTAGTTGGACAACGAGTAAATATTCATGGTAAGAAAGGGAAACAGCTTGGAGTAGTAGGACTTCCGGCACCACATCTGATACCAGTGGCACAACAGTTGGAAGGGTATCGACCTGAGCCTGATCAGATGTTTATTGATTGTGGTGCTAGGAGTGCAAAGGATGCACGTTCTCTAGGTCTTGAAGTAGGCCAGTATGTGACGGCCTGTAAGCATTTTGAAGAATTAGCCAATGGGCGCTTATTGGGGAATTGTTTTGATAATCGTGCTGGGCTAGTTGCAATGATTGAAGTGTTACGTCGTATTAGTAAGCTTAAACTGGACATGAATATTGTCGCTGTGGCTTCGGTGCAAGAAGAACTTGGCAGACGTGGAGCAGAGCCTGCGGCATATGCAGTCAATCCAGATTACGCTATTGCCTTAGATGTCTCACCGACTGGAGATCATCCCAGCCTTAAAGCGGGATTGGTGCCCGTACAACTGGGACAGGGTCCAACACTGCTCAAAGCGGATCAGAATCACGTTACGTCTCAGAAGCTGAATTCATGGATAGCACAAGTTGCACAGATTCACGGAATTCCCCTACAGCAGGTGGTATTACGGACTCCAGTCCATTTTGGTACTGATGCCTCGGCAGTTGAAGTGGTTAAGGGAGGGAGCCATGCAACAGCATTACTCGTACCTACACGTTATTTCCACACGACAAATTCTATGATCCAGCATTCAGATCTCGAAGCCACAATTAAGTTATTGGTTGCATGTCTCCATTCTCTTGACCGGCTAGAGTAGAATAAGGATATTTTCGGAACTAGCAAATTTGTATGTTTTTTTGTTATTCAATCAATCCGAGATCACGCATGTGGTCGGCAAGTAGGTAGATGGCTTTTCGTGTGATGGTTTCTTTATTCGTACCGGCACAGACAATTCGACCACTGCTGAAGATGAGAAAGACCGCTTTGGGAGTTTTCATTCTGTAGATGAGTCCTGGGAAAACTTCGGGTTCATAGAGACAGCGTTCTAATGCCATTTGGGCCATGTCCAGGTCGACTCGGCTATGTAAGTCACCAGACGCTACAATATTTTGGATTGTGATTTTTGGTTCACCACTTACAGTGATGCCAGCTTTTCGAATTTTGGCAATCACATTCTCAACAGCTTTTGAGGCTTCGCTTTCTCGGCGTAATCCAGTAATAACCATCCGACCACTGTTGAAAACTAGAATGGTCGCTTTAGGGTTTTTTACACGAAGCATTAATCCCGGGAATTGCTCAGGGTTGTATTCCGCATCCCGTTGTTTTCGGGCAAGAAGATTCAGATCAATTTTTGCATCGACTTCAACGCTTGCAACTACATTTTCAATCTTATACTTGGGCCTCTTTGGCACTCTAGTTACCTCCCAGTTCGGTTGAGTGGGCATTTATAAAGTTTTTAAAGACCTTCTTATAAACCCGCGATTGCCCTTATAAACTTTTTATGGAAATGCCTAGTTTACATTACTATATAGAAAAAAGGGGAACACCCGACTCTGTGAAGAGTCGGTTTAGGTGTATGGTCCTGGTGTGGTTTCAATGGCATCGCGCTTAGTGGACATTTTGGTGATGTATTCTTGGTAAGCTTTGATCATTTCAGGAGTTATGCTTGGTGCAATTTTCTGAAGTGCCGCATCAAAGTGTTTAGCCGTTACGGTTTCAATTGTTTCTTCGGCTCGAATTGCATACATTCCTGCTTCACGGACAAGATTTGCTAGATCCGCACCGGAGTATCCTTCGGTGGTCTTAGCGAGCGCCTTAAGATCCACATCATCATTTAGTGGCATGTTACGTGTGTGAACTTGGAGAATTTCAAACCGTGCATCTTTATCTGGATGGGGAACAAGGATAATTCGGTCGAAGCGGCCAGGTCGGAGGAGCGCTTTGTCAATGATTTCTGGGCGGTTGGTTGCAGCAATAACTACAACGTTCTTGAGTTCTTCCATGCCATCTAATTCGGCAAGGAGTTGGTTGAGGACCGATTCGTAGACGTGACTGCCTTGCCATTGCCCACGGGCAGGAGCGATGCTGTCGAGTTCGTCAAAGAAGATAATGCTGGGTGCTACTTGTCGGGCTTTCCTGAAAATTTTTCGGATAGCCTTTTCTGATTCGCCGACCCACTTGCTAAAGATCTCAGGACCCCGAATGGCAATGAAGTTGGCTTCGCTTTCGGTAGCTACGGCCTTAGCGAGCAGTGTTTTTCCACCACCGGGTGGACCGACCAACAGGATGCCCCTAGGTGGTTTGACACCAACTTTTTCGAATTTTTGTGGATATTTCAAAGGCCATTCGACGGCTTCGCGAAGTTCTTCTTCAACTTCCTTCAGACCGCCCACATCTTCCCAAGAGACTTTGGGGATTTCCAGATATACTTCTCGCATAGCTGAGGGTTCAGCCCGTCGGAGAGATTCTTCAAAGTCAGCACCAGTGACTTCGAGGTCTTCTAGAACTTCAGGAGCAATTGGTTGGTCTTCTTCTAGGTTAATTCGTGGAAGAATTCGGCGAAGCGTGTTCATGGCAGCCTCTCGTGCTATTGCCGAAAGATCGGCACCGACCATTCCATGAGTCGAGTCAGCTAAATTGTCCAAATTGACATCCTTTGCGAGAGGCATACCTCGTGTATGAATGAGAAGGACTTCCTTTCTTCCATTTCGGGTTGGAACAGGGATTTCAATTTCGCGGTCAAATCGTCCAGGACGACGAAGTGCAGGATCGAGAGCTTCTTGGCGGTTGGTTGCAGCAATGACGATGACACGACCCCGACCTTGAAGGCCATCCA
The DNA here is from genome assembly GCA_048882025.1 of Candidatus Thorarchaeota archaeon. Taxonomy (GTDB): domain Archaea; phylum Asgardarchaeota; class Hermodarchaeia; order Hermodarchaeales; family Hermodarchaeaceae; genus Hermodarchaeum. The sequence continues at coordinate 5,095 of JBHLSA010000054.1, forward strand.
TCAAGGCGAGCAACTGAGCCACAACACGGCGTTCAACTTCACCTTGCACTTCTTCTCGCTTTGGTGCGATGCTATCGATTTCATCAATGAAGATGATACTTGGAGCTTGTTGGGCTGCTTTTTCAAAGAGTTCACGAAGCCGCTTTTCGGATTCGCCATAGAATTTACTCATAATTTCAGGGCCGTTGATTGAGATGAAGGTGGCATCCGATTCGTTTGCTACTGCGCGTGCAAGAAGAGTCTTACCAGTTCCCGGAGGGCCATAAAGAAGAACCCCTTTGGGTGGATCAATTCCTAATCTGTCGAAGAGAACAGGATGTTTCAGTGGTAGTTCAATCATTTCTCGAACACGAGCTATTGCCTCGTCTAATCCACCAATATCTTCGTAAGTAACTAGGGGGGCTTTAGGAGTAACTTCTACCGCTTCAGGTTGAATCTCGATAACAGTATCTTCAGTAATCTTAACTACGCCTTTTGGTGTTGTATTCGTAACCACAAATTTAATTTCACCAAGTGCAAAAGGAGCACCAGCACTTCGCATCATAGCTTCAAACAGTGAAAAATCACCACTACGATAGGCCCCTGAACTGGCAGTACTGATGATGTCCCCAGGGGCAACAGGACGTTGATTGAGACTGGGTTTTACTGCTTCGCCTTCGGCGACTATGCGTACGCCACGTTGAGCAGGAGCAAGGACGACGCGTTTTGCAGGTGATGGATCAATTCGTTTGACTTCTACGAATTCCCCAATACCAGTTCCTGAATTGCTTCGTACTAGACCATCCATGAAGATCTTATTAGAACCCGCATGGATTGATTGGCCCCGCCAGACTCGAGCACCTGTAACCTTTTTTCCAGTAATTTCAATGATGTCTCCAGACGTGACTCCTAAACGGTCCATAACTCTTGGATCGACTCGTACGATACCACGTCCGGCTTCATCACTTGGTAGTGATACAACACGGAGTTGAATTTTATCAGACATTAGTCAATTTCCTCCATTAATTCGAATAAGCGTTTACGTACAGATTGGAACTCGGCTGCCATCAGTTGAAAGAGGGCATCGTATGTGTCAAAGTAATGGTCAATCATGGCACTAAGGAGAAGTTTTCCATCGTTTGTTAGCCGGTAGTACCGGCGCATTGGGCCACGACCTTCACTTCGAACCTTGACATCGCCCTTTATCCATCCATTGTCAGCAAGCCGATTAAGCAGGGGATAAATGGTTCCGGGCTCCAATTGAATTCGACCTTCCGACATTTCTTCGATGAGAGTACCAATTCGTGCGCCATAAAGGCTTTCTTTCCGCAATAGGTTTAATACCCAAAATTCAAGAAAGCCACGGTTGATTTCACGGGTCCATTCTCGAAGTTTATTATCTGTCTTGTCGGTTAGTAGCTTGTTCATAGCACATCCTCCAAATATGTAGTATGGCTATATATAGTGTAACAAAGCAGTAATACTATTCTATTTAAACATATCGAACCCCCGAACAACCCACCATCAGCATCAATCGAAAATTCATCAAACACTCAAAGTGAAAGAACATCCGATGCAGAAAGACTTTAAAAGCTGCGTCAGACATTGGCACAGCACTCCTATGAGTGGAAAAGTACAGGTGAGCTACTAGTGAAACTCTCGCTTCGGATTTGCACTTTATTAATTGCAGTGCTCCTCAGCGCCTCATTGATGGGTGTGCAAATATTTTCACCCGTTTCAGCCCAGCCAATTCCTATTCAGGTTACTGATGTTGAAGTTCCCACTGAAGCCCCCCAAGCTTTTAGGGGCCAGGTGAAAGCGACAATTCATAATTTACAAAATCGCTCCTATGAAGGATTTACTAAATTTACTGATGACCTTGGAGAAATCGCTAGCATCAACCCACTAGACCCAACAACAGATACTGTAAACTTCACCATTGGAGCCGAATCACAACTAGATATCGTTCTCAACTACGAAGTGTCTGAGGCAGCCACCCTTGGACTCCACCTTGTGACCTTCGAAGTTAATGTGGGCGGTTTTTCATTCCTCTATGAACAGTATGATCTCATCATAGTTCCCGTAGCCACTGTTACCGCGGTTGTTCCTGGCGAGGTATTTCAACAAGGGCAGCCAGGGGCACTTCTAGTAGTAATTGAAAATTATGTTGACCGCCCCCGAAATGTTCGTTTAGAAGCTTTTGGCCCGAACTTCATCAACGCTACGCTAGACGTGGAGCTGGCACCCGGACAAAATAATATTGCACTCACCATTCTACATAATGCTACAACTGTCTATAATTTTGGGATGTTCCCTGTCAATGTCTCACTGTACTACAATGATGAGCTAATTGATAGTCATGTGGCAATAGTACCTGTTGATATGACACTAATCAACAAAATCCTTGCCATAATTCTGCCCACAGGCATCTTCTTATTGTTAGTTATTGTTTATGCGATTCGCAAACGGCGCCGGCTTCGAGCGGCCCTAGCCAGTGAATAGCATTAAGAGGAAGATAAACTAACCAGAGTATGCCATTCTTCACAAGTGGTGAAACTATGGCCAAGCCTACTGATAGCTGGAAAACTCTTAGACAGGAAATTCTTGAATGCCATAAATGCCCTTTAGCGAATTCTAGGACACAGGCGGTTCCAGGTGTTGGCCCTGATAACGCGACCTTAGTTATTATTGGTGAAGCACCTGGGCGTCAAGAGGATCTGCAAGGCGAACCATTTGTAGGTGCAGCAGGAAGGCTGTTAACCAAGCTATTAGAACAAGCCGGAATTAAACGCGAATCTGTGTTCATTACGAATGTTGTGAAGTGTCGTCCACCAGAAAACCGCCAGCCCACACAGAGCGAGCGAGAGGCGTGTCATTCCTTTCTCATAAGACAGTTGGAGCACATCAAACCACTAGTGGTAGCCTTGGTTGGTCGAGTTCCTGCAGAAACGCTCCTCAAGATGGCAATTAAGATGGGAGAGTTGCATGGAAAGCCAGTTCCTTTTGGAGGGCGAACCTATTTTGTTATGTATCATCCTGCCGCAGGGCTGTATAACCAGAATTTGTTACCAGAAATGGAAAAGGATATGCAAGAATTGAAAAGGCTTCTGAGTGGTGATTCCAGTTCAGTAGAAGCCGTTGAGAAAGGTCAACTAGGACTAAGCCGATTCTTTACAAAGGAAAAGAAATGATAATTATCTAGTCTTCATCATCAAGAGAAGCTTCCAGAGCAGCCCTTCGTCGTGCCAAGAAAGATTGTAGTTCTCCTTGCATTTGGGCCCTAATTCCGATCCCACCTGTATCACCCGTAGGCGAGGGGGGGGTTTGTGGTGGTGGACCAGCAAGTCCAGGAGGAGCTGTTGAATCCATGGGGCTAGATGGCGGGGGTATTCCTGGGCTATGTGGCGATTGGATGGGTGTTTCGCTAGTAACGATACCAGGAGCGCCTTTGAGAGTTGTGGCAGGTCCACCCATGCGGAGGACTGTATCAACTTGTGTTTCGATTTTGGATAGTCGTCGACGCATATCCTCAAGTTGTTTTTCTAAAGCACCCACTCCGTTCAGAAAAATCGTAGCTACATTCTCCAAGACTTGAGCAAGTTCTTCAACTTTTTTAGACATGTCTTTTTCTTCTGCTAAAAAGTCAAAACCACCAAACGCCATTCTCAATCGACTTCATTTTAGATTAATTAGTTTAAAACCTTGTGGGGAAAGCCAACAGTCCAAAGGAGTTTTTAGAATAAACCAATCTAAACCCCTTTGACCTATTACCAGAAGCAGGAATACCTAGTGATGCTTATTCCACAGATTTATTCACGCATTGCAGCTAGCGTGTTAACACTTCTACACCGCAGGACACAAAAGAGCCAAGTGATTGATATTTGTGGGATTCGGGTTCAGGTGTGCCCGAACGTATTTAATCCAGTTACAGGGCGAACAACTGAGTTTTTTATTCGTCATATGGAAATTCCCATTTCAGCAGATGTTATTGAAATTGGAACAGGATCAGGAGCCATTGCAGCTGCCGCAGCCATGAAAACAAACTCTGTTGTTGCCACAGACGTGAATCCTTTTGCCATCCGTTGTGCGAAAAGGACGATGGAATTAAATAACGTGGACAAGCGCGTGGTTCTGTTACAAGGTAATTTGTTTAAACCAGTTCAACACCAGACTTTTGATATCATTTTGTTTAATCCGCCATACTTTATGCTTAATACAAAGAGTTGGCTTGAGAAAGCTTGGGGGGCAGGTTCTAACTGCGAATTGCTTTCACAATTTTTTTCCCAAGCGCCTAGTTTCCTGCATAAGAAGGGACAGGTGCAAGTGCTTTTGAGTTCAGCGGC
>JBHLSA010000055.1:0-9372 GCA_048882025.1 Candidatus Thorarchaeota archaeon
ACCCTCTTAAAAGTTGAGCCCTTTTAAAAGCTGTTAAAAGAGAAGGTTTACTTTGACTTTTTCTGGGTAGTACTTTTATTGCTAAATAAGAAGCCTAAAATACTACCTTGTTTCAACCTCCCTTAACCTTCAGGGGTATTAAAAAATCCTCAAGGTGAAAAGAAATCTTGAATCGAAAAGGAATAAGTATACTATTTATGGCTATGATATTCCTCAGTACAGCATCATTCTTTGCTGCACCTCCTCAAACTGTTTCTGCTGATGTTCCAACTCCGGCAAGTGGAACAATTCTGTTTATCACTGGATACGGAATGGGCACAAAGTTGCTATCGAACCTAACCGAAGATCTAGTGGCACTGGGATATACTGTAGTCAATGCTACAACTATCAATTCTAGCATATTGGTTGGCGTTGATGGTCTAGTTATGGCGAGCCCCTATGGCTCTGATGGAATCGAAGGCTTCAATGCAACAAATGCTCCCATCGTTCGAGCTGCAATTAAAAACTGGTTTGATACCGGTAGTAAATTCCTTTGGCTCTCAGGTGACTCCGACTATGCTGGTGATACATGGCATAATCAGAATATTACAGCGATTTTAGAAAACATTAATGGCCGAATCCGCCTTGAAATAAATTCCATTGAAGATCCTGTGTCTAATTGTGGCGGTGGACCTTATCGTGTGGTAGCCAACGAATCTGTTAGCAACATGGTTGCAGATGAAATTAATGCTGGCATCACAGATGGTATCCTCTTTCATGGACCCTCCTGTGTCTATGCTCTTGACCCATCTGATACGCCTGTTGCTTTGGAAAATGTCACAGTTCCTGGCGTCTACCCGATTATTACAACTAGTGCTGCAGGTGTTATCGTTGAAGCTAACCCACTTATCACATCCGTAGTCCATAAAGAGGGCTATGTTGGCAATTGGGTTATAATGGCTGCCGAACAATGGGCAGGCCCACTTGGTAACAACAAAATCATTGTATCTGGTGCGTCGCCTTATGGTGACTACCAACCCATGTATACAGATGTGTACTACAGCGTTCCACTTGGTGGCGAAGCTTTTGTTGTGCAAGCCATAGAGTGGGGTATGCAAGTGTCTGAACGACCTGGTCCTGTAGCCCCCACCATCTTTGACTACAATGTCTCAATTCCATTCGCACAAGGCGATGTGGAACTCAACTGGACTGTTACCACAGACCGCAAGGGTGGACCTGTCGTTAACTACGACATTGAAATTGCTTCAGACAGCCTCTTTACAGATATTTTAGTTGCCGACTCAACAACTGGCACTACCTACACCGCTACCTTCAATGCAGATGGATATTACTATATCCGAGTTTCAGCTACAGATGACCTAAGCGTTACCGGTGAGTGGAGCTATGTAGAGGTTCTTCGTGTTGGTGCAGTTCCAACAACACCACCACCTCCGCCACCACCACCACCTATGGACATCTACTACATCATCGGGATAGTAGTAATCGTCATTGTAGGCGTTATCATAATAGTCTACATGTTGCGAAAACCGAAGTAACAACACAGAGATGAATAAGCCCTATTCATCTCTTCTCCCTTCTTTTTTTACAATGACTTAGATGCAACTGGATGTCAAGTCATTTGAAATCTCGCTTGAACACGATGTTTCCTCTTACTATGAGTGAAGGTTTGACTCACCCATCTATATCTGACATCATATTGCATGGTTAGGGCTTAACCCAGTATTTCCAATACAAGAGTAATCCAGCAAAGATGAGAAAAATATAACCCAGCCCAAAAAGCCAAAGAAGACCGGAAAAGAGGAACATCAGATGAATTATGAGAAAGATAATGTTTCCTTGAATTTGGGGAAGGCGGTAGATTTGAAGAAAGGCAATCGCTGTTAGCATACTCCAAAGAAAAAGGGGTATTCCGGTCCAGCTCCAGAGTAAGGAAAGAGTAGAGTATTGTTGAAGCCCCCAGCTAGGATCAGCGAATACGTTTATGTTGCTCATTAACCAAGTAAAATCGGTTATGCTGAGTAAAAGGAGGGCAGGTACCCCAACAACAATTGAATAGTATGAAAGAGGATTATTATATCGTTGCTCAAAATCGAGGAATAATAAAACAAGTCCTGGTATGGCTACCCAGATTGTGAGTAGGCTAAAGAAATTGAGGGAGGCAGCAGCAAGGACAGGAAGTGGGAATAGACCATTTATCAACCATTTAATCGCTAAAACGGCATATACAAAGAGAAGGAATGTACCCAATTTAGACAATGAAGATTTGCGTTTTGTGTTGAAAAATTCTCCTAAACTTGGAATTGGTAGAAGGCGTTTGTCAGGTATCAAAATAATTGCCATTAGAAGCATGTTGCATACAAGGAGACCCATTCCAAGGACGCTAAGCCAGCCAAGTGCGTTGAGTAGGAATAGAATGCTCGCATAAAGTCCCAACCGTTGTTTACGCCCCAACAGTTTTCGCATAGTGAATAGAAAAGCACCCCAGACAATAAAGAGTAATACGATGACAATTACCATCCAACCATATAGAGTAATCCCAGTAGGATGATTAAGGCTCACAAGAATCTGAGCAACTCCTTGAATAATCCAAACAATCACACCAATAACAAATGGAACCCAAGACCAAGATACTTTCAGTTCATTACCAAAAGCAAGAAACGCACAACTAAATAGCATGCCTCCAAAAAGTGCCATAACTCCAAGAAGTATGGATACTATTGATCCACCAAAGGAGCTTAGAACGATAGGTGATAAATTATAGGCGATGAAGAAAAAGAATCCATAGAAGACCAAAATGATACTACCTATATACCCTAAACTTGCCCAGCGACTTTCCATAGAATCACCTGAGTCATACATTCTGCTTACTAGGTTTCCTTTAGGCTTTTCGTTTATTATGAGATATTGGATAAATCTCGGATTTCCTTTGAAGAAGCGGAAAACGGAGCAGTTGGCATCTTAGAGAGTCAGCAATTCGATATTTCATATTTTAGAATATTCCACCATCTCTAAATTGGTATTCAATAGAAGAGTTAGTCTACTAACAATAACTGTACTCTGATTCTTTCACCAAGATCTGTGCGAACTTCCTCTTTAGAAACCAAGCTTATTGGCGTAGTATATGTTCAAATTTTCGGAATAAAAAATTAATACGGTAGATGAGATACCGCAGCCACAGTTCGCTCTAATTATTTTATTGAGGAATCTATGATATCCCATCAGCCTTAGTTTCGTTATGAGTAGATGAAGTTATTGAGCTTATAACTCAGCTTCTGTGAGAATATTTCCAAAATTGGTGGTCAAGTCTATGCGAAACCAGGTACCTGCAATTATGTTTTCCAGTTCAAATAAGTCATCGAGGGGATCATCTTCGGTATGACCAAAGACTAATTTTCCTTCACCTGCCATACCCTCGTGGATTGTAAAATCTAGGGGTGATCTTGTGAAATGTTTCATGTCATAACTCACTCCATCAACACCAGGAATGAGTTTGAGATTAATCGTGTCCCCGGTGTCAATCCAATCTCCTGGGCCTTCTAGTTTGATATCAAATTTTAGGAGTGGTACTTTGTTACTAATAACTTGGGCTTTAATATGGTTCTCCTTACGTCGGTATTTAAATTTCGCATATTTTGATGGAAAACCCCAAATTTCCCGGTGAGCAACCATAGATGGAATAGAATCAGTATGCATAGTAATACAATAGACCCCATAATGCTCTTTGTAGGTACATTGAACGACAATGGCAGATTCACGGAATTCCCCCCAAAGTGAATGGCGAAAATGGGCAAGGTAGGCACCACCAAGGAGACCTGGTTGAAGAGGTTTGGGGAGTAGGCGTTTATAGCATTCTTTTGTTGGGGTAAAAATCACCTGAATCATTTCAGAATCGGTAAATCTTAGTGGTCCCTGGTACCAAGGTGTATGAACCGGCATAGATAGATGTTTTTTCTCCATTTTTTTCAACTTCCATAAAAATTTGAAAGATAATACGACGCAACGCTTCTATAGGGTTGCCACCTTTTTATTTGTAAGTACCATTGTAGGTTTTTGTCATTCATAGAAATTTAAAATGATTTTAAGGCTTTACAGGCGATTATAGTTGATAATGATGCGAGCCATAGATGTTCTCTGCCCACTGCTTATTTTTCTTATTGGTTTAGCAATTATCTGGATTTTAATAACGATAAACCCAGTAATGTTCCCTTTTGCGATAGGATTTATCATCTTACTGTTGATATTCATCATTGCATCTTTTTGTTCTGGTCGCTATACACATGAAGCGAGTGTAACCAAAGGCTATCGAATTCACTGATGATTGAGAACCGTCAAAGTTCAAGGGAAAATAATTGAAAAGATAAAGTTAATTCCAAAATCAATGACGAATATGAGGATAGAAGCCATGATTACGATAATTAAGCCACGAAAGAAGAGAGTATCGAAGAAGTGTTGAACTAAAATCATCCAGACAATGAAGGTGGCAAAAAGTCCCACCACACTCCAAGCAAATACCACAATTTCGTTGAGCCCAGGTACTAAAACGGAATTAATTGCTATGTCAATTCCCAGCTTTAATAATAATCCAAGTAAAGCCACGAAAAATGCATCTGTAAATTTTGCGTTCACTCCCGATAAAAGGCGCCCAACGAGAAAGAAAGCAATTGTCGCTAGTATGAGGCTAATTAGGAAGGAAATGACATCAGCTAGCTGATCAGGTGGTAGAAAAAGCATTGCAGATTTTGCTCCTTTAGCGTTAACGGTATCTTTCCAACCCTCTACCCTAAATAGCTTCGCCCTAAATCAATCGCCCTTATTTCTGAGGCTAAGCTATATATCAGAGAACCCAACAACACTAACGCCAGTATCGTAGACTGAAAGACGATACCGCGAGGAGGATCCATATAATGAGCAGTGGCTCTAAACTCAAAGAGAAAATGAAAACAGCCTCAATTGCACAAATTACTGGAATAGTACTTATCTGGTATGTCCTTGCCATTGTGATATCACGGCTCGTCACTGTTGTAATAGCTCCAGGAATTGGTATCGAGACCGGCATCTACCACTATCACCATATCCTGTGGGGTCTCATTCTCATGACCCTAGGTGGCTTTATTGGGCTTTATTGGGATAGCAGAAATTCCAAGGTTTTTGGTGCTTTCTTTTTAGGGCTTGGACTCGGATTAGCGGTAGACGAGGTTGGTCTCATTCTAGTTACAGCGGATAGTGGCTATTGGGATCCTATTACATATCCAATAATGATCATCGTAGCCCAATTACTTTTCATCGCTTTTATGGCTGCCCGTCAACAAGGACGTTAAAACACAAGTAGGTATCATCGATTTATTGTTCTTCTTGTAAGCTTTCTAGACTTTCAATTACAACATCACGTTGTCCTTGGCGGATAAGGCTTCGGAGAAAAGTTCCTAGTACCCCAACATCACTAACGCCCAAACGTTGCATAGCATGAACTGATCGTTTCTCAAAGTCTTCCTTTGAGAGGGCTTCGATGTTCACACCAATAAATTCCACGAGACTGGATTCCGCTTTATGTTCAATAACAATATCTTCATGTTCTCTAGGTTCTGTAGTAGGTGGAATAGAAGATGTTTCAGTAGAGGTGGCAACTTCAAGTTTAGGAGTTTCTTCTGGCTCAGTGATTTTACTAGGTTCGGAAATTATGGGAGGTTCAATGGGCTCGATCGCTTCCATATCAATCGGTTCAGGAACTTCCTCAAGATCAGGGCTAGATTCTTCCGCTGATGTTTCAACGGAACCGGGGATCGGAATCGGTTCTGGAATAGGTTCCACTAACGGCTCACCAATAGGTTCACCAGCTTCAGCCTTAAGAGGGGCTTGAATCGGGGGAGTCGGCTCTTCCGGTGCAGCACTCACTGGTTCTTCCACTTTCTTACCCCAATCTGGCCACTTAGTTTGAATAATCGTAATGGCAACTTGTTTAAACGCATCTCCGACATTTTCATCCATTTTTGCACTTGTCTCAATGTACAATAGCCCAGCTTGATCAGCAAATGCTTCAGCCTCCTCCCGAGAGACTACACGCTGATCAATAAGATCAGATTTGTTGCCAATGAGAATCCCTGGAACATTTCCCGAATTTTTCCGCGCTTCTTCTAACCAACCAGATAGATGATCAAAAGATGCACGATCAGCTACACTAAACACATAGATTACACCTGTCGAACCTTGATAGAATAATGGACGTACACCACCAAAATGAGGTTGTCCTGCTAGATCCCAAATTTGCAGTTTTACCATCACAGTCTCTAAATCGACTGTTTTCACGGCAAAAGAAGTACCAATTGTCATTTTATAAGTATCTGTAAAAGTTCCTTGAGTATACCTAACAATAAGGCTTGTCTTTCCTACAGCACCATCTCCAGCAACTGGAACTTTGAAAATATAGGTTGGTTTGCTCATAAGTGGGTTCTCCTATCAGGGCTCAGTTGTTTCTTGAGTATTTATTTTCTATGTTGGCTTTTAACTCAATTGGTAACCTTTGCGTTTTACTTCCTTACTTGTTTTGGCGCTTGGGGTTATTTTTGATTCTCCTCATCTTGAATTATTTGTTCCAGTTGCTCGGGAGTAATAATGACTATAGCGGTCTGATTATGATAGATTTTTTCTGTTTCAATTCTTTTTCGCGATCTTCTTCGAAAAAGACTCAAGCAAGAGAAATTACAAAGACAAGGGACAATAACGACAACAAGTATACACAAGAGTAGGATGTTGCTGAATAAGCTGCTAATTGAAGTAGGAAAGTCAGTTGATGGCGTGGTGGTTGATTCGTTAATCCAAAGATAATGGATGATACGTAAAGAGAAATACAAGGTAACTGGACTAGTATTATTTAACACAAAAAACCATTGGCTCAGATAAGGAAAATCTACGATTGCATTGAGACTCGAATTAATGGGTGTTGCCAATAGGCAATGATGCGTTTGACTGGTTTGTAGCCAGGATTCATAAACGGAAGCATTGCACACTAGAACTGTGGTGGGGTTGAAACCTATTCCACTAATAGTGAAGTTAATGATCCATCGATCATTTAATCCACGCGATGTGTTGAAAATCCACCTGGCATTCCCTGGGAGAGATTGTAAGTATCCAAAATAATCATTTTCGATTTGTACCCAGTGTCCTTCTTCCATCTGAAGAGTTGGTGCGGTACTGACTGAAAGAATAAGCGTTGTTATAACCAAACAGAGGGTTAGACGGAATGATGGCAGAGTGCTTCACCTCTGGCTGCAGCGCGGATTTTGGTTGTTTTTTATACTTTACGGTTACAAATTTGCAGAAGGTCTGTTCCCGGGGCTCCCCCTCGCCCCAACTACAATAAACGATGTGAAAACAGATAATTAGCGAATTTAGCGGTCGGTGTCGATGATGGTTTCATCGTCGGGCTTGTAGGTAATCCGCCATTTTTGTGGATTTAGATAAGGTTTATTCAGATCAAGAGGAGGATCTTTTGCCATATTGGATCACCAGCATTCAACTGTATTACAAGGATGGGATAAAAAGGAGGAGAGAGGAGTAGCTAACTGATATAATTCAATGATACTTTCGTTAAGCGAGAGGTTTTATACTTTAGACCTTAAGAGTCTGATATTCTTATTGTTATGGAGTTGGTTTAGATGGCATCATTAGCACGGCAAATTGTTCGAGATGCCTTGAGAATACGTGATAAAGAACGCATTTGGATTCATTCATGGAATCACACAGAAGATCTGGCTCACGAAATTGCTCAACAGGCTCACCTTCATGGGGCTTCAGTTACGATTTCTTCCATGTCAGAGTTGTTACTCACCCATTTACTCAAGAAAGCACCTTTGGAAGCGGTGACGACTCCACCAACCCACTGGTTTCATGGCGTATCAAAATCCTCCGCGTTCATCATGCTGGAAGGACCAGAAGATCCGGGTATATTTCGAACCGCAGATAAAGGGAAGGTCTTAGCAGCCTGTGGGCATTTCGTTCGTCTTCTTGGAACGGCGTACTTACATCATGTTCGTACCCTTCATGTGCGTATGACTGGATTTACTGAGAAGGCTGCTAAAACGTATGGCGTAAATCACGCAAATTTGATGCAAGAAGCGAATCGATGTTTGGCTGTAAATCAAGCAGCAATGGTAGGTATCGGTAAGCAGTTTGATTCACTTCTTAGAAAATACCGTGAGATCCATCTCAGTTCTAGTGAAGGCTCAGACCTCCGATTTCGAACTCGTGGAACTCCTATCATCGATGACGGAATCATCGATCAAGAAGATATTCGAAGTAAGAATGTTTTTGCTCAACTGCCCGCTGGAACTATCTCAATGCCAATTGATGAATCCAGCGCAGAAGGAACCGTTGTCTTCAACTTACCTCGCCCATTTCTTGGGGATACAGTCCAGAATTTACGCCTTGATTTTAAAAAAGGCCAGATCACTTCCCTCCGGGCATTAAAAGGTGAAAATTCTTTTGAACAAGCCATCCGGTTGGGTATGGGCGCAAAAGATCGATTAACAAGACTCACTTTTGGCATCAACCCTAATGCTTCTACTGCGCTAGGACAACCTACGGATGAACTGATTCCAGGTACACTAACCTTAGGATTAGGTGATAACACCTTTATTGGAGGCAAAAGCCAGAGCAACTTCCACTTTGAAAACACTTTGAACGATGCTATTGTAAGTATTGGCCCAACCGCGGTCATCATGGAGGGTAAACTAAGCTTCTAAAACTCCAAAGAAACTCTCATTTGTGGCTACCTTGTTTCTTCAACAAGAATAAGACTAGCACCAATTACAACTAGGAGACCAGCAATCCCCCATGCACCCAAAGCAATTACTAGACCCATGACAATAAGATAAAGAGCCGCCCGAGATGGATCATCATCAATTCTCTTCGAAAAGTGTGTTAGAATGAAATAGCAAAGAAAAATCGCTACTAGACTGAATACAACCATAAGTACATCGTAAATATTAATTGACGCTAGAAATAACCCCATTCTGACCAGAATCGTTGACAACCAAAACAGCGTCGATATCAAACCCAAAACTAGTCCCAAAAGACTACCAAATTTTAAGAGATTACGTGCCGCGTCTGTTAACTCCAATGTTTGACTCACCCACTAAGAAGAATTCATAATTAGGATATAAGCTAGTTTAGGTTTAACTTTTATGAGAAAAAGAAAAAAGAGGAAGCTAGCAGTTTCAGTGCGCTAGTTCCTCGATATGATTATCCCGCATTAGGTTTGTCTTTTCATTCTTCTTTATCGACCAGAACCAAGATTCCAGCAATAAAGATTAGGAACCCTCCTACTGCACCCCAGGCAACAGGTATTCCTCTCATCATCTTAGGAATTATTGCCTG
>JBHLSA010000056.1:0-9360 GCA_048882025.1 Candidatus Thorarchaeota archaeon
AGAATTCCTTAACGAAACTATCCCTGATATTGATATTACTAATCTTAATGTTACAGACATTACTGATTGTATAACAGGAGGACAAATTCAAGCTGATGTTGATTCTGCAGGAGTAGCAGTCGTTGATTTCACCAATTACACATTCAGTTGGTATAGAGGACAGGTAGTTGATACCGGTAATGAATAACCGGATACTGATAATATACTGGCAGATTCTGCCGGGAATAATCTATATTCGGATTTCTATACAGTATTCGTCGAAAATACAATTACTAACTGTTATAGTGACAGTATGGAGCCCAATAACGCTATTATCGGTACGAAGGGTGAGCATATACATATCAGAGACAGAGTAAACATCAGGCCAATCACAAGTGACAAGTGCGCCAACGATTGCTATTCCCCCATGATCAGTATCATTGTAGAAGAGTGGAATGCTGGTGTTTTGACTCCAATAAACGTTAGTTGGATTTGTAAAGTCAAGATCGGTTAAGATTTCTCGTACGGTCACCGTAATGAAGAATTGCTGGTATTGGTATCGTTCTTTATAGATAGTGATATTGAGTTTATATGATCCGAGCGCCCCAGGGCCAGTACCATTGAGCTCAATAGCATACCATCCATTACCAGTTTCTGTAATTGTATAGAACCCGGTCGTCCAATTTGCCGTAACTTCCAGATAGGGGACACAACCGGTGATTCCAACACTATCTGTCTTCCGAGTGTATTGGATTTGAATTGTTGCGTTATCACGCCAGGGAATATAGACACCAGCGGCTTGAGGAGAGTATACTACAGTTTCAGCAACAATATCAATAAGAATGAAACAAAACGCGCTGTCATAGTGACTTTTACTCGCGTTGACACGAATCCAATATTGCCCTACATCACCGGGATCTAATGCATTAATTTCAGCTTCCCAATAACCTGTTCCTGAGACATAATGGAAACTAATAGTTCCAGTGGTCCAGTTTCCAACGATAGTCGCGGCAGGTTCTAGCCAATCATCGCTATCTACATCCAAGTAGCGCACCTTGGGAAACAGGGGCTGATCTTCATAGAATGTTTCAATAAGTGATTCACGTGGTGTAAGGCTAGTAGCATGTTGAACTGTGTAAGACAGGCTTATTTCACCTGCCTCTGTGGAGTTATCCCAATTTACATAGATATAGTAAGTGCCGCCCGTCGTATTCCAGCCATCATTATAAATGCTGGAAGTATAGATCCAGCCAGCAGCTGTAGGAGTAACTAATTCTGAGTACCATCGACCCCCACCAGGCTCAAAAATTGTAACATTAGCCTGTGTACTAGTGATCCCGATCGGCGGTGTGTTTAATCCATCAAGTATTCGTGCAGCAACCCGTGTCGTATTATCTGCTCGGATTGCGGATGTAGGAGTCCAGCCACCATCCCAGATTTGGAGCTCGATCGAGTCGGCATAATTGTGTGACTCAGCTTGTATCATCCAGTAACCATCAGGGCTATTTGTAATTGCTGTGGTCGGAACTATTAGATAACCATCGCCAAGATCACCACCTTGACATTGACTCACCTTATTAACGGTTGGTAATTGGGGTTCGGAAATGAAGGTAATATCCCAGTCAACAGGAATCGTGAAATTAAACACATCATTCCAATACTGGGAAGGGAGTGCGAGCTGATAATAGAAAGTCCACGAAGTATTTTGCCCACTTATTGCGGTAAAACCAACACCTGTTGCGGTCGGACTCTGTGCATAAAGTGTAATCGCGGTTTTATTGGCAAAGAGATTCAAATCACATACTCCTGTGACTTCAATATCTAGATCAGGGTCAGGAGGATTTGGTGTGGGAGTCCATACAATGTTAGACACGACTGGGTTAGTGGTCCAGACAGTGCTAGGATATTGGCGAACAAATCCTGAACCGCGATTGATCTGATTTTCTACATCAAGTCCATTCATTTCTAAATTGATTTCACTAGGATAGACCATAGTCTTCATGTAGAGCCAGACGTTATCAAACTCAAGCCTCATCCAATCATTTGAGCTATAGCCAACACTCATGGTTGAAAACATACCAATTTCAAGCTCAATAGCGCTATTGGGAATATCAAAGAGCCCAGCATCAAATTCGAGAAAACCCGAATTGTGCCAATTAGTATCGCCTACGGATTGAAAGCCCTTTGCCCAAACTTGGGAGCCATTAATTCTAATATAGACATTGAAAAGAGCATTACTGCCCCAGGCACTATTAACCCGGTAATCCATTTTTAGCGCAACCCAAGCAATATTGCTACGATTGACCGAGAAGGTTTGAGTCCACCAGGTTCGATCATTGTTATCATACCGGTAATATGGAGACTCCCATCGACCGTCTTCTTGAACTCGAACATACCCGTTCCCATCAAGGCCACCACTTTGCCAAGATTGAGTGAAAGTGTTAGCACCACCAAGGTCGTTATAGCCGCTTGTCCAAGAGGTTGCTGCGCCATTGAAACTAGGATTTAGTGCCCACGTTCGATTTTCATACAGATCATAGATGGAATAGTCAAGCCTATAGCCGGTCCACCCAGGCGGGAGAACAACATTAGCAGAATCAGTGCCAGCTGTTTGAGTGGCCCCATCATAGAAGAGGAACACATCTTGATTACCATCAGTACGATTTGCTACTTCATGAACAGGACGTGGAGCACCTACACCAGCATAGTCAGGATCAGGTAGAGGAGGTGAGCCAATTGGAAGGAGTGGAGAATTTGATGCGCTTGCCAACGGGCCTATGGATGGAGAAGACACAGCACCATCAGGGGTCGGGATAATAGCCATAGGTTGAATTAAGAGCGGGAATAAAAAGCAACAAAGAGTAAAGAGAATTAGAGTGTTAAACTTCATTTTAAGCGCTCACCTTTGGTAGAGGAGTTCTATGATATTCTCTAAGCTGGTGTAGCCAATTAGCTAGACACACGTAGAGAATTTAAATAGATTTCCTGAAATCTATTATTTAAGAAACATGAAGTAGCATATTAAATTTAGTCAGACACTAGTGGCTTAGGGGGAAAATAGCAGGATTTGTTTGTTTCAGAGGCCTATCCCTCTACTCTTCTTCCTCTTCACTAGTTTTGTATTGTTCTTTGAGAGTTTCGAAGACTTCTTCGCGCTCTTCAGGTGGTAGGTTACTAATTTGTCTGAAGAGAGCTTTCTTTTCACGTTCACTAAGTGCTGGGATAGCATCTAGTCGTGATTGGATAAGTTGTTTCTCAGCAGATTCATCAAGTAAACCTTCCGGTGTAGAGGGCACTTGCGTACGAGCAAACCTTGTGCCATCTTTAAGTTGACGTTTGAGATCTTCAAGGAACCAAATACGGTCTTTGGGCGGAATACGCTTCATTTCTTCGAAGAGCTCGAGTTTTTGATCACGACCAAGACCCTTGAGTTGATCGAGTTCATGCCAGATATTGACTTCTTCCGCTTCACGCTCATCAATTGCGACAGCTAAAGGCACTGATGTTGACACAAAGGGGATTTTGGCATTTCCGTAGGCATCTTGCATGAAGTCTTTCATCTGGTCAGGTCGAGTATTGATACGTCGTCGATCACCACCTGAGAGCTTTGGAGTTCTACCCTTGCCTAGGGTAGTAGACATCTTGCGCATTTTCCGGACGAGCCACGGAATGGCAAAAACGCGTGTATAAGCCAGCCACGCAATAAGGATGAAAATACCAACAATTGCAGCGATTAATCCATAGGTTATCGCTTGTCGGGCAATTGGGTGGGTTTCTACACGTAATTGGAAGACAAACTCAGCAGGATTGTGATTCTCAATGAGCCCACTGATGGTAATATCAAAGATGCCTTCGAGCCGTGCACTAAACCCAGGTAATTCGTAGAGGCCGGGGGCTACTTCCACCATTGGGACGTGGACGTAACCTAAACCAGGGCAATCAACAAAAAGGCTAGCCCCTGAGATGAGGGACTTATGCCAGGTATCTGTGAAGTTAACACGGATTCGGAAGAGATCACCAACAAAGCGCTCATAATATGATACGCTGAGAGCGGGATTAAGGAGATAAATATCAGTCGGAATCATGCGGACTTCAATAGTAAAACTCAAAATAGCAACGTCAAAGTTTTGTTTGGAAAAGCCCGCAGCAGCAGCATATGAACCGATTGGCAGTGTGCTTGTATCGATTACTACACGGTAAAGGCCATTGCCGATGTATTCGATTGAATCGAAGCCCACTTGGTAACTGATTTGGCCAATAGCATCGAGAATCTGTTGATTCCACATCCCAGTGTAATTGAAGGTGAGGATCAAGTAATCTCCGACGGGGACCCAAATGTCATCAAGAGCCAGTGAGTTATTGACTAACCCACTTGAGTCACTAGTTTCTCCACTGAGAAGGGTGGCAGTGGTAGGTTGTGGTGCAACATAAAGGAGAATTTGGCTAGTGGCGTCTTCATACGCTGCTATTTGGGCTCGAATAGTGATTGTGTAGGTTCCGATTGAGATGTTTTCTACATGATAGGAGGTGGAATACCAGCCATCGGTGCCATTTGGCAATAATTTGCCAGAGAATCCGATGCCGAAGTATTGCGGTGTTGCTCCCAATATCGGTGTGTTTTCTGCTGTGTCATTCAAATAGACAGCGAAGGTGAATGTGTCATTCCAATACACACTATAGGATGTCGATTCAGGAACTATTTGCACTTCTCGTCCACGAATTACGACACTTACTGAAAGGAACGCTTGCCAATAATCAACGGGAGCATTGGCATCCAAGAAAAAGCGAAGTTGGTAGGTTTCATTAACAAGGTAAAGAGAGGCATCAAATGACATTGAAAAGTTTCCAACTTCACCCAACACGGGTGTAAGTGTGCCAGAATCCACAATATCTGCAGTTGAATTGTATAAAGTCCAGTTAGCAATGAAGGGAACCGAGGTTGCCCCCACATCGACGCCCATACCGGGTGGTATAGAGTCAAGATCCTTGTAAAAAACAAGAAAAGTTCTGGTCACGTTATAGGGTATTTCTATATAGGGAACAGTTGACGGAGCTTTTAATTCCAATTCCGTTCGATGCTCACGAGCAACAATTCCTATGACTATATTCGTATCACCACTACTACCCACTGTAATAGGAGCTGTTTGGTTGTGAAGACGGAAGCGATTAATGTACCGAACATTTAGATCGTATTGAGCAGGAAACATGTAGATCGAAGCTGTAGGAGAGGCATTCAGTGCAAAAATGGGAGCCCCCGACAAGGTATCATCCAAAAAGACTTCTGCATAAGTTGGAAGTTGAGTATTGTCATACCAATCTCTGACCTCAATAGTGAGGTAGCTTAGTTGGCATTCGATAGTTTTTGACCAACCACGCTGAATGGTATGATCTATAGCAATAGATGTGGAATTAACTAAGAAGGTAACACTACCACCATAAGTGGAAAGGAGTGTATAATTGGATACAATTGTATAGGTATCTGAGGGTAATTTTACAAAAGTAATCGTAGCAGCCTCTGTTGTTCCAGAACGAACGAGGTCAGTTGTACTATTATACAAGTAAACGGTCACGTTCGAAATATTCGCATTTGCAACATCTTTTGTGATACAGGTCAATACATTATGGGCATAGAGTTCTTGCTCCCCCATAGTTTGCGTAACCGGTTGGTTCACCTGCATTGAAAGCGAACGGAGTTCTGTGAAATTAGTTCCATATGCGGAAGTATAAATCGTGTAATCATAGATGAAATGATCTCCATCAGGCATTACGAAGAAGTCACCCTGATGCCCCTCACGTAGAATTTGTTGCAGCATGGTATTATCGCCCATCCCAGTTACAGCAAGAGAAAGGACTTCCCATCCAACAGGATTAACATTGGCAGCGATTCCGACAGAGGGATCAGTTCCGCTTGCATTATCATACCAAACCATCCAAGGTTCGATAGGAAAGTCCCGTCGCCGACCATCAACACTTTCATTATAGAGCCCATATTTTGAGCCATTCCAGGATTTTCGATTTTGCCGTGCATCAATAGTTCCTGGTGTTCCAATTCCACAAGTGAAGGTCATGATATGTGGCCAATCACCATAATTCTTTACAGCACATTGTTGTCCAGTTTCTTGAGGATTAGCCTCGATATCAAGGAGAATATTGACAAACAAATTGTCGCCGTGCCAATAGAAAGTGTAAATGATGGTATAGTTGAAGAACCCATGACTCCCCCAAGTTCTTGGGTCTGAGTCTTGATAAGGGTCAGAGGGATAGGGTGACGAGCTAGTTTCATATCCTCCGTCACTGGTCACAATTTTGATGCGAGTAAAGAGAGGCCCATCATCGAGAATCCAAACACCGGCACCAGGTACCCAGGCTTCTGCGGGATTGTCTGGTGCTACATTTGCACGAGTAACAGACTCCATTCCAGGATTTTCTAGGTAGGGATCGAGCGCGAATTCTCCTAACAACATGTATTGGTCTGCGGATGTACCATTACTTGTATCGAATGCATCAGCATCACCATAACGCGCCGTTATTAGACCACAACAAGGACCACCCCAATCAGATCCGCCCCTAAGAGTATCAACGAGAAGAATTGCTGAATGCTCATATTGGCTGGCAGAAGAACGGATGAAGATTGTGTCAACACTTGTATAGTTAGTAGAGGTAACATCTGACCAGACCCAAGGCATGAGGGTATCATCTGTTGCGGGTCCATTAGTGGGGATTGCTTCTATGTGGTCTGTATAGGAGGGAGCTGTTATGGCATCATTATCATAGTAGATATAGATTACTTCCTGATAATTTTGGCTGATATTAACAAGGAAGCAGACCGTACAAGAATCATAGTAATTGCCGGAAAGTGTTGCGTTCCAGATTTGGGATGGAACTTCATGCCAAGTAGCTAAATCCCAATATGCAACGGCAATTATGTTATTGCGTGCAGTATTTGGAGCAAATGTAAGGTAGATATTGACAGGTTCCATAGTTCGGGAAGTAATGTCAGGTTCAATAATGGTGACCTTTCGTCGAAAATCGTATGAGGTATTCCACCATTCCACTAAGGTTTCTCGCCCTGACCCAAGTGGATGATCTGGCACTGGAGGAGCATTTTCTTTAGATGGCAAGATTATAAGTTCATCAATAGGATTGACTTTTTGTTGGCTGAAAAAGGGGACAGTAGATGATGGATCACGTGTTGTGGGTATTACCTCAGGGACAGTAATGGTTGGTATTGAAAACTCAAATAAGAAGAAGAGTAAGAAGAGCCCTAAGGCTAAATGACTTTTTCGCATCCTTAATCGCTCCTAATGGGATTCGTGACATGTGTTAATAACGACTAGCGGGGTATGATGCTTTAATGGTTTTGCAGAGTAATTTGGGTATTTTGGGGTACTGTGGAATCTGCGAGTAGTTGTAAATGGTTGGTTAGGTGAGTAGTTACTGTCAAGTAGCTATTTATCTACCACTTTGGGATCGCGTTTTTCGAGGAAGGCTTTGATACCTTCTTTTGCGTCTTCGGATTCAAAAGACTGCCCGAAATAGCGGGCTTCGAGTTTAAGTCCTTCTTCAATTGGTAGATACAAGGCTTGTTTTAATGCTTTTTTGGCTAGCTTGATAGCGACAAGCCCACGAGAAGTGATACGTTTAGCCAGCTCCATGGCTGTAGGGATTAACTCGTTTTGGGGTACGACTTTGTAGACAAAATTACCCATTTGTGAAGCGGGCACTATATCTCCAGTTAAGATTAGTTCGCGTGCGTGTTGGGGATTCATCCAGCGTTGGAGCCGTTGGGTTCCTCCCCAGCCAGGGATGATGCCGAGTTTGATTTCTGTTTGTCCGAATCTGGCGTTGTCAGAAGCGATGACGAAATCACAGGCTTGGGAAAGTTCCATGCCGCCCCCTAAACAATAACCATTTACAGCCATGATGATGACTTTGCTATGTTGTTCTAAGAAGAGGGTGAATTTTTGACCTATTCGGGCGAGCTTTTCTGCACCTTTGGCGTCTTGTTCGGTGAATTGTTTGATATTTGCACCCCCAATGAAAAACTTGTCTCCGGCACCAGTGATGATAATTACTTTTGTGTCATCCTGATCGAGTTCGGTAAGGATTTCGCGTAATTGCGAAAAGATTTCTGGATTAAGTGCGTTAGCCGGCGGATTATTAATTGTGATTAACGCAATCTGATTCTCTTTCTTAAGTTCGACTTGGGACATTTTTCTCACTCCAAGGCAATTACAATTGAATACTTCTTAGCGTCAGGAGGTTACTTTTACTTGTTTCTTTTGACTACCTTATGAATATCCCTGAAATTTATAGCAGAAGTCATTAGCATTGGAAAAGTAGGTGAATTATTACAATGCGGTTTGGCATAACAGCCCTTGATTGGGCCACGGTGTTGTCACAACTTTTTTCAAAGGGCACCTTGGATCTTAACTTATTCGATTTTTCCGAAATTGTACGGCTTACTCATAACCACGGTTTTTCATTAATGGAATTAACATTAGATATCGGCTACGTAATCCCTGGAGGATTATCTGAACAACAAGTATCGAAGTTGTTAGCGGTTAAAGAGGAGTTGGACTTGACCTATACAGCGCATTTGCCCTTATGGTCTATTGAATTATGTAGCCCGAATTCTTTTATTCGAAATGCATCTGTTAATTGTTTAGTGGATTCTGTAAATCGTGTTAAAGAGCTTGATCCAGAAGTATACGTAGTTCACAATGCAGGTTGGATTGGCGCAGAATTCAATGCGTTCGAGGTTGCAGGAAAGAACCAACCGGTTATCTACTCAATTTTAGGGAATTTTGCAGAACAAAGCGTGCGGGAGCTGATGCGCCGTACAGGAGTGCCTTCACGAAAATTCGCCTTAGAAACAATTCAATATCCATTTGAGACTACGTGGAATATTGCAGAACGACTTGATGCTTCTATTTGTCTGGATACGGGGCATATTCTTTCAGGCCAAGCTGGAGTAATTGATATTCTTGAATTTGTAGACAGCTATTTCACAAGAATAAAAGAAATTCACTTACACGATGGTGCTGTGAAATCTCTTGATGGAAAACAGGTTCCGTTTTTTGATCATAAACCACTTGGTCAAGGAGACCTACCCGTAGTTGAGTTTTTCTCGGCGTTACAAGAACGAGGGTTTGATGGCCCGATTATTTTTGAATTAAACAGAGAGGATACTTTACAATCATTGAAGGTCATCCGAAAACTTTTACCCAACTTTCCGATTGAATGATTTCTAAAGGAAGGAGCATCATTCGTGAAATCACTAATAGATTTGCACACTCATACAAAAGCATCTGATGGCACCGATTCACCAACACAGGTAGTTAGCAAAGCAAAAGCCCTGGGGTTAGTAGGAGTTGCAAT
>JBHLSA010000057.1:0-9335 GCA_048882025.1 Candidatus Thorarchaeota archaeon
AGCTATCCGCCGAGATGACATACGCAGACTAATCCATGAAGGCGCTATTCGCCGTGTACCCATTAAAGGTATAAGTCGTGCTCGGGCAAAAGAACTCCATGAAAAACGGAAACGCGGTCAACGCTGCGGCCCTGGGAGTCGAAAAGGAAAAAGTACAGCCAAGGTTTCAAGTAAAGAACGGTGGATGTCCAAAATCCGTGCTATCCGCCGACACATCAAAAAACTCAGAGCCCGTCGTATCATCCGTCCCCGAGATTACCGGCGATTATATCGACTCGCCAAAGGAGGAGTATTCCAATCTATTCGGCGAGTTGACCAATATATCCAAGATAATAAAATGAAGAGGCGAAAATAGATGGCAACAGGACCACGTTATAAAGTTCCATTCCGACGTCGACGAGAAAGTAAGACTGATTATCATGCCCGACGCCGAATGGTACGATCTGGGCGACCCCGTTTGGTTGTTCGAATAACCAGCACTCGTATCATTATCCAGTTCGTAGAAGCTCTTCCTAAAGGTGATCGAAACATTGTCACAGCGGATTCACGACAACTGAAAGCCTTTGGATGGCGAGGCGGAGTGAAAAACACCCCTGCAGCATATCTGACTGGATTCTTAGCAGGTCAACTAGCACTCAAAGCTGGAACAGATACGGCAATCGCAGACATCGGTCTCATCGCACCTATTCCTGGCTCTCGCAGCTTTTCAGCAATTAAGGGAGCCATAGATGCTGGGATTTCCGTTCCCTGTTCAGAAAAGATGTATCCTAAAACAAAACGGATTCGTGGCGAACACATTGCTACATTTGCGAAGGAGTTGATGGATAATCAACCCTCTTCGTTTAAACGTCAATATGGAACCCTTTCAAAGAGCCGAGTGGATTTGACCAAACTTCCTGAAATGTACGAGGCAACAAAAAAGAACATAGAAGCAAAATTCAAATCTGGGAGGGCTAGTGCATGAGTCGACGTCCACGACAATTTGACGCTGAAGAATGGGAGCCAGTTACCAAAGCTGGACGCCAAGTAAAAGCCGGCGAAATAACCTCAATTGAGGATTTGTTTCAACTCGCCGTTCCTATCAAGGAGCCTGAAATTATAGATGTTCTTATTCCTGGGCTACAAGAAGAAGTAATTGATATCAACTTAGTACAGAAACAAACCGACGCAGGTGAAAAATCTCGCTTCAAAGCCACCGTGATTGTGGGCAATGAAAATGGGTTTGTAGGGATAGGTGAAAGTAAGGCCCCTGAAATTGGACCTGCAATTCGAAAAGCTATCTTGCGGGCAAAATTGAATCTAATCTCGGTTCGTCGAGGTTGTGGGAGCTGGGAATGTGGGTGCCAAGATCCTCATTCCGTGCCTTTCAATGTAAAGGGAAAAACAGGAAGCGTTCGTATCAATTTGTTACCCGCTCCCAAGGGCGTTGGATTGGTCACCGCTGATACCATCAAAGTGGTTCTGCGACTAGCAGGTATTCAAGATGTATGGTCCCGAACACGAGGTCATACCCGAACTACTTTGAACTTTGCTCGGTCGGTCTTTCGTGCTCTCAAAAAAACCAATCAGATTATGACACCGAAAGATTGGACACGGAGAGAAGAATAACATGCCAAAAGAAACTTCAGATTCCACAACACTTGTTGCTGTCATCCGTTTACGAAGCAGTATCGGGCTCCGTCAAGAAATAAAAGACACTCTCTCCCAGTTGAATTTATCCCGTGTTAATCATGCGATTGTGATTGACAACCGACCGACTAACGCGGGTATGTTACAAAAGGCTAAAGACGCTGTTACATGGGGCGAAATTGATGCACCCGCTTTATCTCGGCTCTTACGAAAAAGAGGGCGTCTTATCGGAGACAAACCTATAACTGACTCATATGTAGCCAAGCACACCAAATACAAAACAATTGATGAATACGCAAAAGCGCTTGTCGAAATGAAAGAAGAGCTCTCTACTCTCCCCAAAATAAAGAAAGTCTTTCGTTTACATCCCCCTTCAAAGGGATTTAAGGATAGTATAAAGCGAACCATTCAGCAGAAAGGTGAGTTGGGGTATCGCGGTGCAGAAATCAGCACCCTAATAAAACGCATGTCCTAGGTGTAAAATAAAATAATATGGAGGAATTTCTGTGTCAGAAGAGGATAAACATCGCCGAAAACGAAAGAATTGGTGGGACGATGAATCTTTCGACTCCCAATTTGAAGCCATTCAACGTATGTTCGAAGAAATCATGAAAATGTTTGCTGACACTAATCCTGAAGACATGTTTGGAGCCGATGCCCAAGAACAATTAGAAGAAATCATGAAGCATCTACAAAAGAACCCCATGGTCTGGGGATTCTCTGCCGCCATTGGACCTGATGGCAAAATGCGGATGAATCCCTTTGGAAATCTTAACCCAGAAGGCGCACCATCCGTGGTTCGCGAAGAACGTGAACCCCTAATAGATATCATGGAACAAGATGGCACAATCATTATTGTAGCTGAGCTTCCTGGCGTTACCCGGAATGACATTCAGATTAACGTTAGTGACTACACAGTTACCATTCAAGTCGACACACCAAAGCGTAAATATGCGAAAAACCTCGACCTACCTGCCGCCGTTGAACCAAGCACAGCTAAAACCAATTACCGAAATGGCATTTTAGAAATCCAACTCAAAAAACGATAACCAAATCGGAGCAAAAAAACATGGCAGTACGAAAATCTAAACGTGTTCGCCAATATCGTGGCAGCCGGACCCATGGTTATGGCCGAATCGGCCAACACCGTAAAGGAGGCCAACGTGGAGGAAAAGGGAAAACTGGTGGGAAAAAGCATGACTGGACATATGTCACCGCCAAAACACCTGATCGATTTGGCAAACACGGATTCCACCGAATAGATAAACTACGACAAGCTCATAAAACCATCAATGTTGGAGACATCGCCCGCAATATTACCTATTTCACCCAAGACAAAGCACCTGCAAAAGATGCTCCCCACTCCATTGACTTAACCGCCTTCGGTTACGATAAGGTGCTTGGCGCAGGCACCCTCACGATGCCACTAACTATTACTGCTCCCATCTTTACCCATCGAGCTGCTGAGAAAATTAAAGCCGCAGGAGGAAAGGTGAAAGGCACCATCCAAGAACCCACAAAACATCCTGCTCCAGGATTACAGCCTAAACCGAAACCAACACCGAAGGCCAAGCCGAAGGCCAAGCCGAAGGCCAAGCCGAAGGCCAAGCCGAAGGCCAAGCCGACACCAAAGAAATCTCCTCCTAAATCCAAAACTACATCTAAACCCAAAACCACCCCTGCGAAATCCAAATCGAAACGACCGACAGCTACAAAAGGAAAATCGAAGACCTGAACCAAAACACAATTAAACAGCAATATACTCCGCTGTTAGAATCCAAAATAAAAATAATACATCCAATATGTTGGGGCTATTGGCATGAGTCGATTTCTCAACGCGTTGCGTCCACTCGTTCGCATCATGCCTGAGGTCAAGGCACCTGACCGGAAGGTTTCCTTCCGTGAAAAATTTGCCTGGACCGCTGTTATCCTTATCCTTTACCTAATCATGGCTAACTTGCCCCTCTATGGTATTAGCGCTGAGTTAGGCTTTGACTACTTCTTTTGGCTTCGGACTATCCTCGCCTCTCAGCGAGGTACCCTTATGGAGCTTGGAATTGGCCCCATCGTTACTGCAGGGCTCATTATGCAACTTCTCGTTGGCTCACAATTAATTCGTGTGGACATGTCGGATCCCTACCAACGCTCCCTCTACACTGGAGCCCAGAAAGTATTAGCGATATTCATGACAGCGTTCCAAGCCTTTGCGTATATCTTCGCAGGCGCTTATGGCGCGTTAGGCACGCAGCTTGCATTACCTGCTGCAATCCTCGTATTTATTCAACTGATGTTTTCTGGTATTATCGTTATCCTCATGGATGAAACTATTCAGAAAGGGTGGGGTCTCGGCAGTGGTGTTAGCTTGTTCATCATGGCTAATGTCTGCACTCAAATCCTCTGGGGAATGTTATCAATCGCTCCCGCTCAAAATCCCGACATTCCTGGTAGTAGCTTCCTTGGATTTGCTGGGATCTTTCCATATACACTTCAAAATCTTGGAGCTTTATCAGCTGCTGGCTGGTCCTCGACAGCAATCTGGACTCCTGATAATCCCGCCGGGTATGTTGCTAATGCCATCATAATTTGGTTCCGTCCTGACAATCCACGAGCAAGTATGTTGGGTGTCTTCACCACGTTATTCACCTTTGTCCTTGTCATTTGGATGGAATCATTCCGGGTGAATATTCCACTGCAATACGCCAGATACCGTGGATTTCGCGGGCAATACCCCATCAAACTCCTTTACGTCTCAAATATTCCTGTTATCTTCACTCAAGCTCTTTACGCCAACATACTATTCATTACCCAAATTCTTTGGACCAACTTCCCTGGACTCAATTTACCGCCAGGCTCGCTAGGCGCGCACCCACTTGCCTTTTGGTTCCAGCTCATCTCTAATTATACCCAATCTCCTACCGGTAACTACTTGATACCAAACCCACTTTGCTTTGTCTGGTTTCTAACACCACCAACGGGAATTCTTGCCCTTATCGAGCCCTTTGGCGGAATTCGTGCCATTGGTTATGCACTCCTATTGATGGTCTTTTGTGCTGGCTTTGCCCGCCTCTGGATCGACGTCTCCGGCATTGCTCCACGAGACATCTCACGACAACTCATCGGTGCTGGAATGCAAGTGCCCGGGTTCCGGCGGTCACCTGCTGTTATAGAGAAAATTCTCACCCGCTATATTCCAGTAGTCGCCATTCTCGGTGGTATCATTATAGGTGCACTTGCAGCCTTTGCTGATTTCCTAGGTGCTCTAAGCACAGGTATCGGAATTCTCCTCGCAGTAGGCATCATGCGTCAATACTTCGAGATTCTTGCCAAGGAACAAATGGGCGAAATGCATCCCATGATGCGGGGTCTTCTCGGAATAGAATAAACCCCATTTCCAAATTCGGTTATCTTGTTGCTGGCTCGAAAAGCTCTTAAGGTTGTGACGAAAATTGTGCCTTCACCCTCATGGAGGTCTACATATTGCAAGTGCGGAAGGTCGTTGTTGTTAGCGGTGTTCCTGGTGTCGGAAAAACCACGGTGGTCACCGATGGAATTCGTAAGGTTGAGGACCGGCTAAACGTTTCCCTAATCACTTATGGGTCAGTGATGTTTGAGATTGCCCAGAAGAAGCGGTTAGTGGAAAATCGAGATGATCTACGGAGATTGCCAATAAAGAAACAGCGTGAAGTACAAAAACTTGCTGGCGAACGAATTGCTGCAATGAGCCGTTCTCAAGTTGTTGTTGTAGATACTCATACGTTGATTCAAACAGCAGCGGGCGGTTTTCTCATCGGATTACCAAAATGGGTGGCCGAGGCTATCCGTCCTGCATCGATTGTATTAGTAGAAGCCGATCCAAATAATATTGCCAGTCGACGAGCTAAAGACGCTTCACGTACGCGTGATGAGCAACTTATAGAGAACATCGATGCACATCAAAAACTATGTCGTGCTGCCGCTATCGCTGTAGCGACATTGACCGGTGCAACCGTAATGATTCTTAAGAACGTAGAGGGTAAAGCAGAGGAAGCTTCAACTGCTTTCGCTGAACTACTCTTAAAAGTGTGATAAAAGTGCAAAATATACTCATCGACTTTGCGGTTGCTATTCGATTGGCATTAGGAGTTTGGGCCTATCCTCCCCTTTCCGCTATTGTTGTACTAATCGTGAGCGTTGCGATTTCACTGACATCGAATCTAATCAATCGCCGTCTTATTGATTATAACCGGCTTAATCGATCACGAGAAGAAATAAAGAAATGGCAAGACATGAAGAAAAGAGCCTCACAAGAAACGGATCCAAGAACGAAACGAAAACTTGATCTCAAAGTTAAACGGCGGGAACGTTATGTCATGAAACTCCAAGGTGAAGTGAGTAAACAATCCTTCCTACCTATGTTGGTCACTATCATCCCCTTTATGGTTGTCTACACTGTCATGAATGGGGCCTTTGTTGATCCTGGACTAACCTTTCCTTCCTATGCTATTCCTGGCCCTGTCCTCTGGTCACCTCTAAACTTTGCTCAACTTCTCGGTCCATTTGGGATGGGATTTGGCTGGCAATATGGACAATGGCCTTTTGTTCCTTTGGGCGGCATGGGGTTGCTCTACATCTATTGGTACATCATTTGCAGCTTCACAATGAATCTGCTTATCCAGAAATTCCTTGGCACTAGTATGGGTACTGGCTTTGGCTAGAATTGAAGGTGTTGTGATGACCCTTACAATTGCTGTCAGCGGGTTACATGGAGCAGGCACAACAACAATTGCTCGTGCTCTATCAGACGCCTTCAATCTCCGGTACATATCTGCTGGAATGATTTTTCGACAATTAGCCAAAGAAAAGGGCATCTCTCTTGCAAAACTTAGTAAACTAGCGGAAGATGACCCCAAAATTGACCAGGATATTGATAATCGAACTCGCGCAGAAGCCGAAAAAGGAAATGTGGTAATTGATGCCTATATTGCAGGATGGGTTACCCGCCGGTTTACGGATCTTGCGTTTTATCTGAGAGCCCCCCTAGAAGTTCGTGCCATCCGAATTGCCAACCGTGAAAATCGGAATTATGAAGAGATTTTAAAAGAAACCAGAATTCGAGAAGAAAGTGAGCAAAACCGATTCTTAGAATTCTATGGTATTGATGTAACTGATTTACGTCTTTTTGATATGATTTTGAACACAGAAATCTTCAATGCTGTATCGACGATAGAGTTATGTATCACTGCGGTGAAGGCGTACATCGCGTCCTCCGGGACGACAAACGAATGATGTTCTTGTGGCAACACAACAACTGACGGTCAACCGGTGGAGGTATGACAATCATGAGCTTAGTTGAAATTGGTAGAGTTTGTATAAAAACCCACGGTCGAGAATCGGGGAAAAAATGCATAATTGTAGAACGGATTGACAAGAATTTCGTCTTTGTAACTGGTCCTCCAGAAGTAACTGGTGTTAGACGTCGCCGATCCAATGTGGATCATATAGAACCAACATCGAAGAAAATCGATATCAAGGCTGGTGCTGAGGACAAAGACGTTGCTAAAGCAATTACTAGTGCTAAACTAGGACCTTTCATGAAAGAGACTGCTAAAACATAATCATGTCCCCAAACATTGAATCTATGGGGCTCTCTGGTGTGACGAAATCACGACTACCCGCGGATAAGAAACGGAAACTGGTAACGCGTGCTGAAGATACCACTAATCCGGCTTATGGAGGTCTCCCTCAGGAGAGAACCATTCCTGAATTACTCTGGAATGGTATCATCAATCTGGACAGCTTGGATTCAAGGGGTTGTTGAACCCTTTACTAGCCTAGAAAAACCTCCTGGACCTACAAGCCACGAAGTGGTATCCTGGATCAAACGAATTCTGAACCTGGATCGCGCAGGGCATTCAGGCACTCTAGACCCACAAGTTACCGGGGTTCTTCCTGTAATGTTAGGAAACGCTACAAAAATCGCAAATACGCTCCTAACTTCTGGTAAAGAATATGTGTGTATAATGCGGCTTCATAAAGAGGATTCTGAAGACAAAATTCGAAAAGTGTTAGGGGAATTCATTGGAACAATATATCAGCGTCCACCTGTTCGTTCCTCCGTAAAGCGTCGTATTCGTACCCGTCGGATTTACTATTTGAATCTCTTAGAAATTGATGGAAAAAATGTGCTGTTTCGTGTTGGCTGTCAAGCTGGAACTTACATCCGAAAAATATGCTTCGATATTGGAGAGGTCCTTGGGGGTGGAGCACATATGGCCGAGCTTCGTCGCACAAGAACTGGTCCATTCAAAGAAGACTCATCGCTCGCATCGCTCTATGACATAATGGATGCATTTCATTTCTGGCAAGAAGATAAAAACGAACGAGCTCTCCGTCAATATATTCACCCACTGGAAACCGGCGTCAAGCATCTGGCCCATATCATTATCCGTGACACTGCGATTGATGCGATTTGTCATGGAGCAAATCTAGCCGCGACTGGCGTATTACAACTCCATTCTGATATCAAACCTGGTGATTACATCGCAATCAAAACGATAAAAGAAGAACTTGTTGCGATCGCAGTCGCTCAAAAGACGAGTCAACAAATATTAGACGCTACTTCAGGAATTGTGGCAAATACAAACCGGGTAATTATGGCCACGGGCACATATCCTTCAACTTGGCGGCGAAAAGGCTAGTTTACCGTCTAATTCTTAGAAAATTATGAACTGGCGCCGCGGACGGGATTCGAACCCGTGAGACCCGAGAGTCACAGGCTATATGGTTAAATGATCACATCTTGTAAGTTCCAGGCCTGCGCCGTAAACCACTTGGCTACCGCGGCTCGGCGTTCATTCCGTCCAACTCCCTTTAAAGATTTAGTAAAGACGGTCAAACCCGCTCTTTTACTACTTTTACGCCATATAAGCCAGAAGACTTGTTTTGAACCCAAGTTAAGGCGTCACATTTTTAAGCGGCTCTGTATTTCGATTGCGTTAGCATTGAGCTAGTGCTATTTGAGGTGCTAAATTGTCATCTTCGTATCGACACATCATTCGTTTGGCGCGTACTGATATTGACGGCAGCCAAAAGCTAGACAAAGCCTTAAGCGCTGTGAAAGGCGTTGGACGCCGATTAGCCCGAGCTATTGTTGAGGTCGCTGGGTTAAATCCAGATCAACGGGCCGGTTACATCACTGATGATGATGTGGCAAAAATTGAAACCGTTCTTCAGACACCTTCCAAGTTTGGGATACCCAATTGGATGCTGAACCGGCAGAAAGACATGAATACCGGAGAAAATAAGCACCTCATTGGTGCCGACCTCGATTTCCAAAACAAAATGGACATCGACTATCTAATGAAGACCAAAAGTTGGCGGGGAATCCGCCATGGACTCGGGCTCAAGGTTCGTGGCCAACGTACCCGTTGTAGTGGTCGAAGAGGACGGACTGTGGGTGTCACACGAAAACGTATATCCAGAGGATGATTAAGAAATGGGCGGAATACGCAAACCAAAGAAAAAGTACGCTGCACCAGGACACCCTTGGCAGAAGACCCGACTTGCAGAAGAACTCATTTATGTCGGTGAATATGGATTACGTAATAAACGCGAACTATGGAAGCACCGAACTGATCTTGCACAATTTCGGGGAACCGCCCGTGATTTAGTGGCCTTGTCAAGCGAGGAACGTAGAGTGCGCGAAGCCCAATTAATTGGGCGTTTGA